>JAESSV010000290.1 GCA_016763895.1 Magnetovibrio sp.
ATGACGTTGCCGGATTACAAGCCCAGGTGTTGGACGTGCGAGCCGAACGTATGGCCTTTGATCACAAAGTTTCCGCCTTAAAATCTGATATGATTGACCCGGACTTGCTTGAAGAACGGGCCCGCATTTTGTTGGGGTATGGGTATGGGAATGAAGTGTTGGTTCTCACGCCTGTCGCACCACACTTTCCTGTGCTGATCGGTTCCGTCGAAGACAAAAGGCTTGGAAAATAAAGCCTGATGTTTCATTCAAACCTTCCAAAACCCCCATACTGGGCCGTTATATTTGTCAATCAGCGCACCGATTGCGATGACCAAGGCTTAGGCCTTACGGTTTGCTATTGGGACAGTCTTGACGCCATTAAGGCCTGGCGAGATCACCCTGAACATGTGGGGGCGCGGGCAAGTGGACGAGAAAAATGGTATTTAAATTATGACCTGCATATTGCCCGTGTTGAACGATCATATGATTTTGATTCACGGTCGTAAATGGCCCGTTTTTTACTTAACCTAAGTTAAGTTAAGTCTATTTTTATATTTACTTTCAAATAGTTATACGTAATCAATTTCCTTGCGTTGAAGACTCTGGACCTGTACCCTAGGGGCAACATTAAGTCACCCGTTTGTGACGTCACCCGCTGGAGGTCAATCGCATGGCTAAAGCTACCCCAACACCCCGCACACCTGCGAAAACAAAAACGCCTAAGCGCAAAATAGCGCGCAAGCCCGTGACTTCTGCTGAAGAATTGTTGTCGTACTATCGTCAAATGCTTTTGATTCGCCGTTTCGAAGAAAAAGCCGGACAATTGTATGGAATGGGCCTGATTGGCGGATTTTGTCACCTTTACATCGGTCAAGAAGCCGTGGTGGCAGGTGTTCAAGGCAACGCTCAACCCCAAGACAGCGTGATCACGTCTTATCGTGATCACGGTCATATGTTGTCGTGCGATATGGACCCAAAGGGTGTCATGGCTGAATTAACCGGGCGTGAAGGTGGCTATTCGCGAGGAAAAGGCGGATCCATGCACATGTTTTCCAAAGAAAAGAAATTTTACGGCGGTCACGGTATCGTCGGCGGCCAAGTGCCGCTTGGCACCGGATTGGCCTTTGCCCACAAATACAACAAAGACAATGGCGTTTGTTATACCTACTTTGGGGATGGTTCGGTCAACCAGGGCCAAGTCTATGAAAGCTTTAACATGGCGCAATTGTGGTCTTTGCCGGTGTTGTACATCATTGAAAACAACAAATATGGCATGGGGACGTCCCTTGAACGCCATTCGTCCAATATCGAATTGTACCAACGCGGTGCGGCCCATGGCATACCGGGTGTGCAAGTGGACGGCATGGATGTTTTGGCGGTGCGCGATGCCACAGCCAAAGCTTTGGAACATGTCCGTGGCGGGAAGGGGCCTTATATTCTTGAGATGCTCACCTATCGCTATCGAGGCCATTCCATGTCTGATCCCGCGAAATACAGGTCAAAAGATGAGGTGTCCAAGGTTCGTTCCGAACAAGACCCCATTGATAACTTGCGGGAACTGATTATGAAAACCAAAGCGGCGGATGAAGCCACCTTGAAAGAGATTGACCGGGAAATCAAAGTTATCGTAACCGAGGCGGCTGAATTTGCCAAAGCCAGCCCCGTCCCAGACCCATCCGAACTGTACACCGACATTTTGGTGGGAGAATAATCACATGCCAATTCAAATTTTAATGCCCGCCTTGTCACCGACCATGACCGAAGGAAACTTGGCCAGTTGGACCGTCAAAGAAGGCGATAGCGTTCGTTCGGGTGATGTTTTGTGCGAAATCGAAACAGACAAAGCCACCATGGAAGTCGAAGCCGTTGAAGAAGGCATCATGGGCCGTATTTTGGTGTCTAGCGGGACTGAAAATGTTGCCGTTAACACCGTGATTGCCTTGATTTTAGAAGACGGCGAAGAGGCGTCTGCGCTTGACGGTTTCGAGGTTGCTGAACCTGTTGATACAACTTCGCCCGCACCAATTGCGACAGATTCTCCGGCTATGGCGGCCCATGCCGACCCCGTAGCTCCTACGGCTCCTGAATTGCTTGAGCCTGAATATTCTGGCCCCATGATTTCCCAAACCGTCCGGGAATCCTTGCGCGATGCCATGGCCGAAGAAATGCGCCGTGACACCAACGTGTTCTTGTTGGGCGAAGAAGTGGCTCAATACCAAGGCGCTTACAAAGTCAGTCAGGGTTTGCTGGACGAATTTGGCTCAGATCGTGTGATCGACAGCCCCATCACAGAATACGGTTTCACGGGTTTAAGTGTGGGCGCGGCTTTTGGGGGCTTGCGTCCCATCGTCGAATTCATGACCTTTAACTTTTCCATGCAAGCCATTGACCATGTGGTGAGTTCTGCGGCGAAAACGTTGTACATGTCGGGTGGTCAAATGGGATGTCCCATCGTGTTCCGGGGTCCCAATGGGCCTGCGTCTCGGGTCGGGGCTCAACACTCACAATGTTTTGCCGCTTGGTATTCACAAGTTCCGGGCCTTAAAGTCGTGGCCCCTTGGTCGGGCGCCGATTGCAAAGGCTTGTTGAAAGCCGCCATTCGTGATCCGAACCCGGTTATATTTTTGGAAAACGAATTGTTATATGGCACTACTTTTGATGTGCCGGAATCCGATGACTTCGTATTGCCCATTGGTAAAGCTAAAATCGAACGCGCGGGCACAGACGTCACCATAACCGCGTTTTCGCGTATGGTCGGTATGGCTTTGGACGCCGCAGAATTATTGGCCGCGGATGGAATTTCGGCAGAAGTCATCAACCTGCGCTCGATTCGTCCCATGGACACCGCAACCATTGTTGCTTCGGTGCAAAAAACCAACCGGATTATCAGCGTTGAAGAAGGCTGGCCTCAATCCGGCGTCGGTGCCGAAATCACCGCCGTAATCATGGAACAAGCTTTTGATGATTTGGACGCCCCCGTGGTGCGCATCACGGGCGAAGACGTTCCCATGCCGTATGCCGCCAACCTTGAAGCTTTGGTTTTGCCGACCGCAGAAAAAATTGCTGCGGCCGCCAAATCCGTTTGCTACGCGTAAGGGAGACAATTCATGCCCATTGAAATTTTGATGCCCGCACTTTCCCCCACCATGACCGAAGGCAATCTGGCCTCTTGGTCGGTCAAAGAAGGCGATACCATCCAATCTGGCGATATCTTGTGTGAAATTGAAACGGACAAGGCCACCATGGAAGTTGAAGCCGTTGAAGAAGGTGTGTTGGGTAAAATTCTAATTTTGGGTGGAACCCAAGGCGTGCCTGTGAATTCCTTAATTGCCTTGATGTTGGAAGAAGACGAGGACGCTTCGGTTTTGGACAATTATGAACCAAGCCCCACCACGACCAGCTCAAGTGATCCTACGGTGACAGAGGCAACGCCAGCTTCCACGCCTCCAGCTTCCACGCCTCCAGCTTCCACGCCTCCTGCTTCCACGCCTCCAGCTCCAGCCGCTCCAGCTCCAGCCGCTCCAAAATCGGGTTCACGCATCATCGCGTCTCCATTGGCTAGGCGGATTGCGGCGGACAAGGGTTTGGACCTTGCAAACATCACGGGGTCAGGTCCACGCGGTCGCATTGTAAAGCGTGACGTCGAAGGGGCTCAGCCGCAACCCGCCGCTTCCCCAGCTGCTTCCCTTGCCGCATCACCAGCCGCATCACCCGTAACGCTTCCAGAAAGTGGTTCGTATACGGCCATTCCGCACTCTACTATTCGCAAAGTGATTGCCAGACGTTTGCAAGAATCAAAGCAAACCGTGCCGCATTTCTATCTCACCGCCGATTGCCGCATCGACAAGCTTTTGGACATGCGCAAGGCGCTCAATGCTGCGTCCCCCGAAGGTGAGGGCGCTTACAAGATTTCCGTGAACGATTTTGTGGTGAAGGCCGTCGCCAAAGCTCTTCAAGATGTTCCCGAGGCCAATGCTCAATGGACCGAAGACGCGGTCTTGCTGATGAATGGCGTAGACATTTCCATTGCTGTGGCAACGCCTTCGGGACTTATTACCCCTATTGTTCGCAATGCGGACTTTAAAGGCCTCAACGCGATTTCTGCGGATGTCAAAGACTTGGCCAAGCGGGCGCGGGATGGCAAATTGATGCCCGAAGAATACACCGGCGGTGGGTTCACCATTTCAAATCTCGGCATGTACGGCGTCAAGGACTTCGCCGCCATCATCAACCCGCCCCAATCGTGCATTTTGGCTGTGGGAGCCGGCGAGCCTCGGCCCATCGTCGTGAACGGCGAATTGGCTGTGGGAACCGTAATGACCTGCACCTTGTCTGTTGACCACAGATCCGTAGACGGAGCCGTCGGCGCGCAATTTTTAGCCGCCTTTAAACGCAACATCGAAGAACCCGCCTTTTTGGCGCTTTAAGACGGAGACCAGACAGCATGGCTGATACAAACTTTGATCTCATCATCGTTGGCGGCGGACCCGGTGGCTACGTGGCGGCTATTCGTGCGGCCCAGCTTAAAATGAAGGTGGCGTTGGTGGAAAACCAGCACTTGGGCGGCATTTGTTTGAACTGGGGCTG
>JAESSV010000291.1 GCA_016763895.1 Magnetovibrio sp.
CGCTCCATCGTTTCCAACGGTTGTAGAGTGTCTTGTGGGGGCCATACTCCCTAGGGGCGTCGCGCCACCGCGAGCCGTTGCGATTGATGAAAATAATGCCACTCAGAACACGTCGATCATCAACTCGGGGCTTGCCATGCGACTTCGGAAAGTAAGGCTCCAGACGTGCCATCTGTGCGTCGCTCAACCAGAAAAGATCAGACATGGTCACCACTCGTTTGCCCGTGCGCGCCGCCAATAATGCGGCTTCGTTGACCAGATTTGCCAGATCCGCACCTGAAAAACCGGGGGTTCCGCGCGCAATGGTCCGAGCATTTACATCGGGAGCCAAGGGCACTTTCGCCATGTGAACTTTCAAGATTTTTTCGCGACCCAAAATATCAGGATTGGGCACTTGCACCTGGCGGTCAAAACGACCGGGGCGCAACAATGCGGGGTCCAAAACGTCGGGACGGTTGGTGGCGGCGATCAAGATCACACCTTCGTTGGCTTCAAAACCGTCCATTTCGACCAGCAATTGGTTCAAGGTTTGCTCACGTTCATCGTTACCACCGCCAAGGCCTGCGCCACGATGGCGACCAACCGCGTCGATTTCGTCGATAAAGATGATGCACGGCGCATTCTTTTTGCCCTGTTCAAACATGTCGCGAACACGGGACGCACCCACACCGACAAACATTTCCACAAAATCAGAACCGGAAATGGTGAAAAACGGAACATTGGCTTCCCCGGCAATGGCGCGGGCCAAAAGCGTTTTACCAGTTCCGGGAGGGCCCACCAAAAGGCAACCCTTGGGGATTTTTCCGCCAAGACGTTGGAATTTTTGCGGGTCTTTCAAGAATTCGACAATTTCTTCAAGTTCTTGTTTGGCTTCGTCGATACCAGCCACGTCTTCAAACGTGACGCGACCTTGTTTTTCTGTCAGCAATCTGGCCTTTGATTTGCCAAATCCCATGGCCTTGCCACCGCCGCCACCGCCTTGCATCTGGCGCATGAAGAAAATCCACACACCGATCAACAAAATGAAGGGGAACCAAGACACCAACACGCTGATCAACGAGACCTGACCTTCATCCGAAGGGGTCGCTTTGATCCGGACACTGTTTTCAGCAAGCCTGCTGACCAATGCGGGGTCTACGGGGGCAAATGTTGTGAAGGTTCGTCCATCGCTCAAATGTCCAAAAACACTCGACCCGGCTTTGGTGCCTTTGATGGTCACATCTTGAACTTCACCGTTTTCAACGGCAGTCACAAATTCGGAATAAGCGAGCGTGGTCTGAATGCCTTGCTGTTTTGGTCCCTGGAAGAGATTAAACAAGGCAAAAAGCAAAAAGAGGATAACGATCCAGAACACGATATTTTTGCTAAAATTCAAGGCGGTTTTCCTTAATCTAATGTATCAATGTTGACCTTGGATGTAAGGCGTTTAGGGCCGAAGGGCAAGGGCAAGGGCACAAAAAAAGTGTTTTTTTTTACAGTTCACGGCCCGAACCTCATTATACACTATTTTTTCGTTTATCTACTGACCTTTCGCGATATTTCTTTCACGATTTCAAAACCACAATTTTGCGAACGAATTATGGTTCCGCCCAGCGTTCTCGCCTTTTGGCCGGGTTTCCCCATCCATTCCAACAAACGTTTAAGCTTTTCAGGATTGGGGGGATAATCGCATTTTCCAACCTTCATCAAAAGTTTTGACAAGGCCCGTTCTGCGACCCGGTTTGGGGCTTTGACAAAGGCCAAAGACACCTTGGTTTTGGGGCCTTCAAGCTCGGAAACTGAGCTTTCCGTTAAAATATCTGCTGCTTTATCAATGACATCGCAAACGGCACGCGCACTTTTCGCGACCCCGGCCAAACGCTCAGCCGTGATACCTTGTTTTTCCAACTGCACCATTTGCGCCCGTACCCGGACTCTTTCAAAGGCTAGGTTTTGGTTAGAAGGATCTTCAACCCAATCTTGCCCATGCTCATTTAAGGTCGCAATTAACCTTGATTTGGGCACCGACAACAAGGGTCTGCACACGTTCACACCATTTTGATCTCGAACCGGCGCCATCCCCCCTAGCCCGTACAAGGTGCTGCGTTTTTTCATCCGCATCAATACCGTTTCCGCCTGATCACCCAAGTGATGAGCCAACAAAATTGCCCCCGCGTTATGGCCAAGACACCAATCGATCATCAAGCCATAACGAGCTGTCCTGGCCCGGGCTTGAAGGGCTGTGGTCATGTTTTTGGGCGGTTGCCATGTCAGAATTTCGTGTTTGATGCCCCGAACCGACAGCCAGGCCTTGACCTTAAGGGCTTCCGCTTGAGATTCTTTTCGCAAACCGTGGTCGACGGTAAGTGCGGTGATGGAAATTCCCGCCGCCTGAGCCCAACGATGCGCCAATAAAACCAACGCCATGGAATCTGCGCCACCCGATACAGCCACCGCAACATTTGAGGATGCGCCGCCCCCACACCGCGACATTAAATCGGTAAACTCAGCCTCACTTAAGGGGTCCAAGCGCAACATCCAAGATCACTTACACGCGAGGCGCTTGGTTTCTTTGTTCAAGGCTCGTTTAATATTGGTTTTCAGGTCAGCGCCAAATTCTTTGCGCAACTTTCCAAACGTGGCACAGGCTTCGGATTTTTTGTCCAGAGCAGCCATGGACATGCCAAGCTTCAACAATGAATCAGAAGCCTTAATCCCCTTGGGGAATTGTTTATAGGCTTGAAAAAACACTTGCGCCGCTTCCATGAAGTTCTCGCGCACATAATACGTTTCCCCCAACCAGTAACGCGCATTGCCCACCAAGGGATCTTCGCCATTGGCTTGGATAAAGGCCTTAAACGCAATTTCAGCCTCTTGGTAACGCGCTTGGCGCGTTAAGTTAAAGGCGGCTTTGTATTGATCGGCTATGGAAACTTGCGGCACCACTTCGGCCGCGCCGGGTTGAGGCGTTGGCAAGGCTGAGATTTGCGGTGCTGGGGCTTCTAGTGTTGGGGTTTGTAGTGTTGAAATTCCGGCTTGACCAGACGTTTGCTTTGCGGATTTTTCCTCGCCCTGTGACACTATTTTTTCAAGGGTCGATTTTGGCAAAGTGCCCAGCACACCTTGTCCAGTCCCCATATTTGGCGTCGTATACGCCGGAGCCGCCTCGGTTGGCGGCGCCATAACGCCAGCCTTGGAAACCGCATGGGTTGAAGGTGCCCTGGAAACCTTTGGCATGTCAGTCGCATTGTTCACAGATGATTGCAACGCCCCCGGGGCCGTTCCTTCAAGGCGAGCGAGGCGATAATCCAAATCAACGATCAGCTTATCCAGGCGAGCATTTGCCAAATCAATGTTGTGGGCCATGCTTTCCGCCAACCCCGTTGCATTGCGGACTTCGTCTTCAAGGCCGGCCACACGCACCATCACGCGCGTCAACGGGCCTTCGCCGGATGTGCTTTCCAGTGCAGCCATGGCCGGCGATGCCGCCGTTCCTTCTGTTGCAGCGGCCACTTGGGGACCTGGAACATTTGCGATTTGGCGATTAAGGGTGCGGATATCGCGTTCAAGGCGTTGAATGCGATCCAGCAAGGCTTGGGTATCAATCGTCTGGGCTTGGACCGAAAGAGGCTGAATTGAAACGAAAATCGCCACCAAAAGACCCGCAGAAAAACAACGCAGAAAGGCTGGGTGAATGCTAAAAACCGTCATATGTTTAGGTGTCCGTTTATCGTCCAAGCTGAAAAATTCTTATTTTCGATGTGCACCATGTCTTGTCAATTCGGCAAAATTAGGGCGAAATCAAAATGACCATAATCGCAAGAGGTTAAAAAGCAGTAAGGCGCCTGCCCTTTTCCATCACTGGAAAGAACAGACGCCTTACAAAATACAAACGCAGAATACTCTGCGCAGCTGTTAGCGAACCACTGTCACACCGCGACGGTTAGCGCGCCATGCAGCTTCGTTAGAAGCCGCAATAGCTGGACGCTCTTTACCATAAGAAATGGTGTTGATGCGATCACTGGATACACCCAATGTCATCAAGTAATCTTTAACCGAATTCGCACGGCGTTCACCCAATGCAAGGTTATATTCGCGTGTGCCGCGTTCATCGGCATGACCTTCGACGGTTACGCGTACGCCACCGTTTGCAGCCAACCATGCAGCTTGTTTTTTCAAGTCGCCCCGAGCACCCGACGTAAGGTTATATTGGTCGAAACCAAATAATACTCGATCACCAATTTTGTTCAATTGCTCTTGCGAGGTCATGACTTTAGCAACAGCAGCATGTGCCGGAGCCGTTGCAGCACCCGCACCAGAAGTTGTCGCAGTTTCTGCTGTTGGTTTGGAGCTACAAGCCGCAACCAAGCTTACAACTGCAATCAGGCTTACAATTTTAAATCGCATAAAAAATCTCCCGTTCACTCATCCACATGCTTTTTCATGGGACTTCCGTGACATTTCAGTTTCCACCCCAAGCCTTTTCGCTGAAGCAGCATCCATCTCTATAATTCCTGCGGCTACTATATCCACACAAAGACCGTCTGACCACTGGAATTATTATGTTTTTCCATTTCCGACTATATTTCGTTGTTCTCAGGGAATCAAGGGGGACCATGCAGGGTCTGATGCATCAAGTGGCGTAAGCACTTCACGCTCATTATGCCCGGTAAAATCTATAGAAAAAATCCGGGTTCGCCCCCCTCGTCCATACTTGTCGCTGGGATCTTGACGATAATACATCAACACCCGCCCATTCGGGGACCACGTGGGACCTTCAACCGAAAAGGCTTCGGTCAGAAGACGTTCACCAGAGCCATCGGGACGCATCACGCCGATGTAAAATTTCTTTTGATACATGCGGGTAAAGGCAATCCAATCCCCCCGTGGGGACCACACTGGCGTTGCATAACGGCCTTTGTTGAACGAAATTCGCTTAACACCGGTGCCATTGCTGTTCATCACATATAATTGCTGAGCACCGGACCGGTCTGAGTTAAAGACCACCTTTTTGCCATCCGGGGCGTAACTTGGTGACGTATCAACCGCCGAATGGTTGGTGAGTTTTCGCAGCTTTCGAGTCGCTAAATTCATGGTGTAAATTTCTGAATTGCCTCTTTTGGCCATGGAAAATATCACCGATTTTCCATCCACCGAAAAGCGTGGAGCAAAGGTCATGCCTTCAAATTCGCCAATTTCTTCCTGACGTCCACTGTCGATATTGAAAATATAAACCCGTGGCACACCTTTGTAATAGCTGAGATATGTGATTTCTTGATGGGTTGGCGAAAAGCGAGGCGTCAACACCAAATCGGCACCATCGGTCAAAAAACGGTGATTTTCACCATCCTGATCCATAATCGCCAACCGCTTTATGCGGTGAATCTTTGGCCCGGATTCCGCAATATAGACGATCCGGGTATCAAAATATCCG
>JAESSV010000292.1 GCA_016763895.1 Magnetovibrio sp.
CGGCTACGTCAGAAAGCTCTTTAACGCGCGACTCAAGAACATCCGCAACGTCCTCAGCACGCGCCGAGGCGCGATCCGAAGCTTTGACGATATCATGAGTATGGCGATGCAACGTGTCTCCGACGGAACGGGCCCTGGCTTCCGCTTTGATTGAGACTTGGCGCAAATCTTCGGTTTGGCGGCTTAAGGCTTCGGCAACCGCCCGAGATCTTAGATCCGCATCTTCAGAGACTTTTGACAATTCCAAGGCGCGCTCGCGAACCTGATCATTGATGATTTCAGCCCTTGTAATGGCCTCATCAGAAGCCTTGCTGAGATCTTGGGATTGGCGCCTTAAAACGTCTGTAATGTCTTTGACGCGGCTTTGCGCTTGATCGGATGGATAGGTGAGCTGTTGTATTTGCCACCGTAAATGCGCCGTTTCGCCGCGCATGTTATGCCCCCGTTCAAACAAGGCCACGACCATCCACAACAACGCCAAGGGCGTAAAAACACCCGCAGCTAATCCCCCAATTTCATGGGGCAACAGTTCGGTGAGAAGCCCCCACCCCACATAGGTGTCGATATACCAAGAACTGAGCGACAACCACCCCACCGTAAGCGCAACACCGGCGATGGAAAGCAAGCGATGACGCAAATAAAAGGGTTGTTTAAATTCATTAAACTCAAGCGGCGTTTGCGGCGGCACACCGTGGCCAAAGTGCGTGCTTTCATCCCCTTCGGGCAACGTTAAACCCAACGCACCCAGTGCGCTGTCTTTTTGACTGTTGCTTTTTTGGCCCGGTCTCTCTACGGCCATGCCCGTTCTCTCTTCGGCCATGAATGATTACCTCTTGGAAATGCTTTCAGGGAAATATTGAGTTTGAGATCATACATGCCCCATATAGGGGCGTAAATAGATTTAAGACACTACATGTGGGGATAAGTTCAGTTCTTTGTCTAGGAAATAAGCGAAATGTGTACAAACAGGTTTGTTATTTGTGGATAAATCACTCGTCAATGGCCCATTGTGGATTTTGCAAATAACTCTGCCATATCTAAAATTAAACGATAAAGATGTATATTGGTCGCACACGATCACCTAAAGTAATTTTAAGATTGGCGGCTTTACAAGGTTAAAATAAATTTTGAGGAGAGGTTACTAAAAATTTTTAAATCCCCGTCCCCCCGAGCGGTTCTTTTGGCAGTTGCCCTTTTGACGTTATCCAGCAACCTTGCATGGGCGATGGACAAGGTCGTTTTACAGCTGAGGTGGGACAATCAATTCCAGTTTGCGGGTTATTATGCGGCCTTGGCGAAGGGGTTTTACAAAGACGCCGGTCTTGACGTTGAATTACGGCCCGGCCTTACACCCGACAAAAAAAGAATTTCAGCCATTAACGAAGTTAGTTCGGGACGCGCTGATTTTGGCATTGGTTCAAGCGATATCTTGCTTGCCGTTAATCGCGGCAAAAAGCTTAAGGTCGTGGCCAGCATTTTTCAAACCAGCCCCGTAATCATCGCCATAAACAAAGATTTAAACATCTCGGCACCCGCACAATTGAAAGGGCTTCGCGTCCGGCGTCTTCTTGGCGGTCTGCTTGATGCAGAATACGTAACGATGATGCGGGCCGAAGGCCTAGACCCAGACAGTGTCAAGACCGTCGACTTGAGCCTAAAACCGTATGATTTATTGTTCAGCAACAAGGCTGATGCCTACATTGGGTATATTCTGTCGACAAGATGGAACATGCAAAAATATAACCATGATGTTTCGATCATAAAACCTTCAAGTTATGGTGTGGATTTTTATGGGGATAGCATTTTCACCAGCGAAGAATTGATCAAGACCCATCCCGAACGGGTGATCGCTTTCAAAGAGGCCAGCCTGAAAGGTTGGAAATATGCCATGGAGCATTCCCTTGAAATTGCCGATTGGATTGCCCTCAACACGACCCAGACCTTGCCGGTCCAAGATGCCAAGGAATACAATCGTTTTTTGATTGAAGACGTTAAAAAGCTTACCCTTTATCCTGTGGTTGAACTGGGAAACAGCAATCCCAAACGTTGGCTCAGCATGCACCAAAGCTTAAAAGCAGCCAACCTTGTTCAAAATACATTTGATTATGAAACTTTTGTTTTTGACCCCGTGCGGGATGCTCAACGCAAGGTCTTAAAACGCAACGAACAATTGATGTGGTTCGTTGGCCTGACCTTAAGCCTGTTGATTTTGCTCTTTATCGCTCTTTTCATCCTCAGAAAAGCCGTTGCAAGCCGAACCTTTTCATTGACCCAAGAAATTGAAGACCGCAAAAAAGCTGAGTTCAAATTAAGTAAGTTTTTAAGCGTGATCGAACAAAGCCCGGCCATGGTGTTTATCACCGATACAAACGGTGTCATCGAATACGTGAATTCCGTTTTCCCCAAATTAACGGGATATTCGGCCAAAGAAGCCATTGGTCAAACACCCAGAATCTTAAAATCAGAAGATACCCCAAATGAGCTTTATGAGGGTTTGTGGGCGAAGATCAAATCTGGGCATGAATGGCACCATGAAATTAAAGACCGCCGCAAAGACGGCTCTCATTTTTGGGCCGATGTTTCCATTGTCCCGGTCAAGGACACAAACGGCATCACCACCCACTTTGTCGCCACCCACAACGATATTTCACGTCGCAAGGAGGCGGAATCAGCCGCCGGCATGGCTCTGCAACATGCCGAAATCGCGAACCGGGCAAAATCTGATTTGATGGCCAATATGAGCCACGAGCTGAGGACCCCCCTCAATGCGATCATTGGCTTTTCGGGCACCATGAAGGAAGAAATGTTTGGCCCGATTGAAAATGAAAAATATTCGGAATATATCTCAGATATCTATCATTCCGGAATCCACCTTTTAAGTGTCATCAACGATATCTTGGATGTCTCTGCAATTGAAGCCGGATCATTTCAATTGAATGAAGAAAAGATTTCAATCCCCCAGGTGATTGATGCCTCCATTCGCATCATCCAGCCAAGAGCCGTGCAAGGGCACGTGTCCATCACCACCGCAATCGGCACGGATTTACCCCTTATTCTTGTCGATCAACGCCGTCTCAAACAAGTGCTGCTGAATTTGTTGAGCAATGCCGTGAAATTCACTCAGGAAAGCGGTGAAGTCACGGTTTCGGCTTGGGTCAACGACCACGATAAATCGGCATCCATCGCCATCGCCGACACCGGCGTTGGCATGGATGCTGTGGAACTCGAAAAGGCGATGAGTAAGTTTGGCCAGGTGGACAGCGGCCTGGACCGGAAACACGAAGGCACCGGCTTGGGCCTGCCCTTGACCAAGGGTCTGATTGAACTTCATGGCGGCATTCTTGAAATAAAAAGCACCAAAAA
>JAESSV010000293.1 GCA_016763895.1 Magnetovibrio sp.
CTTGGTTCAATTATGGACATAACTATACATGAACCTTAACAAGAACTGCAAGACGACACTTTCTCCTTTGCCTGAACGGGCAAATACCTTTAAAGTCAGCAAATAGTAATATTTAAGGGGAAAGACACGTGGCGAACGATGCATCTGCAAACAAAGAAAAAAATACGGATCAAGATGCCAACGAACAACTTGAGGATGCCAAACGTCCGGTAAACAAGCTTGTTTTTATCGGCGTGACCATCATGCTTGCGGCCATGGCTGGATCGGTCTTTTTTGCTTTCAAATTTATCGAAAGTGAACGTGCCCGCGCCCTGCAAGAATGGCAAATCAGATTGTCCATTGTTGCGGATTCCAGATCCTCGGCCATCAACGCCTGGATAGAATCCAACTTCAACACCATGACGGATTTGTCCCAAAATGCATCCTTGCAACTGTATATGAGCGAGATTGCCGCCGCGAAAAATGCCCCTCCTGAGGAAGCTAATCCATTTGGAGGCACCGCTGGCGGCGAAGCCGAAACCACCTATCTCAGAAATATTCTGACCGCCACCGCTGAGCGCACAGGATTCAAGCTCCCCGTTGCCGCCGCACAAGTCAACGCCAACATTGAACGGGTCGGAATTGCGGGATTGGGTCTTGTTGATTCCGAAGGTTTTCCCGTTGCCAGTTCGCCTGGAATGCCGCCCATGATTGGGCGCTTGAAAAAAGCGGCCCTGAAAGCGCTTGAAGGCGAACCAACCATTATTGATATATTCAAAGGCGCGTCTGGGTTGCCCACCATTGGCTTTGTCATGCCCGTGTACGGCATTCAAGACGACGGTGAAGGAGCCAAGGGCATTGGCGCTGTGATTGGCCTTAAGGTTATTGATGAAGACCTTTATTCTAGATTGGTCCAACCCGGCGAAATCACGGAAACGTCAGAAACATACATGGTTCGAAAATCTGGCATTCAAGTCGAATACTTAACACCCCTGGCGGATGGTACTCCGCCCTTGAAACGAGCCTTAGCCATCGACACCCCTGATTTAGCCGGATCTTATGGCGTCACCAGCCCCGGTGGCTTTGCCATTAAACGCGATTATTCGGGCGTTGAAACCTTGATGGTATCGCGCCCGATTGCGGATGTGCCATGGGTCTTGATCCGAAAAATTAGCCGGGGTGAGGCTCTGTCCGAAACAGAAACACGCCTCAACACCATGTTGACGGTCTTTATCTTGATCATCAGTGGCGTCACGATGGCCGTGTTTGCCGTGTGGCGTCATGGCAGTTCTTTGCGGGCGACACAAGTGGCACAAAACTTTAAAACGTCTGCGGAAAACTTCGAAAATTTATCAAAATTTATGAATTTGATTTCAAATGCACAACCCGCTGGCATCGTCGCGGTTACGGCCGATACGGTGTACACCTATGCGAACGAGCCTGCGGCTCTTGATGCTGGCATTCCGGCTGGTGACATGTTGGGCAAAACCATGGCTGGCGTTTTGGGCCCGATCAAGGCTCAAGTCTATTCTGATATTAACGACAAAATATTTAAACGCTTTGCTGAAACGGATGATCGTGACGGGTGTCGCCAAATGCACATCAGCACCTTTGGCGATGGCGAAGACGATGACGAAGATGACTTGCAAGTCATCAAATCTGATCACATCCCCCTGCGCGGGGATCGGGAACATCCTCCGGGTATTTTGATGATCCTTGATGATATCACCGAGCTCACCCGGGAACGTCGCCGCAGCGAAAAAATGCTGCGCCAACTGATCAATACATTGGTCAGTGTGGTTGACCGCCGGGATCCATTTTCGGCCAATCATTCATTCCATGTGGCCGAAGTGGCAAAGGCTGTGGCCGAAGAAATGGGCTGTTGCGAAATCACCGCAAAAACCGTTGATATCGCCGGCAGCCTTATGAATTTGGGTAAAATCTTCATTGCTCCAGAACTCTTAACCAAAACAGGCGACTTATCACCCGAAGAACGTCATACGCTCATGTCGAGCTATTTGGTCAGTGTGGATCTGTTGAGTGACGTCACGTTTGAAGGCCCCGTTGTGGACACCATTCGGGACATGGGGGAAACATGGGATGGTCATGGACCTTTGGGCAAGAATGGCGAAGACATTCTGGATTCTGCACGCATCCTCGCCGTGGCCAACGCCTTTGTCGGCATGGTCAGCGCCAGAGCTTACAGAGATGCCATGACGTTTGAAAAAGTGTCTGATATTTTGCTGTCCGATACGGGCACCAAGTTTGACCGAAAACCCGTCTCTGCCCTCATCAATTTCCTTGAAAACCGGGATGGCAAAGAACTGTGGGCACATTTTCGAGTTCGGCCCACAGAAACGAATGAAGATACTTATTAAAAGTCACCAAGCCTATCGCACAACCTGAGCCGGATACAATATCTGGCTCAGGTTTTTTTAGGCCTCGCTGACGTCTTCAATCACAAAACCACCCCCATGATGATATTTGCGCTCGCATAAGGCCGAGCCGCTTCTTGGCTATTGGCCCCCCCTTGCATTCGATGTAATGGGGTTCACCGCATTCGATGTAATGGGGCATCGGTCTAGCGCTGTGACGGTCCCCTTGAGCCCCAAGGAACGAACCTGTTTGTTCGTGATCCAAGCCTCATTATGACGCAAAACGACAAACGGCGGCCCATCAAAAGGCCGCCGTTTGTCTTCGTAAGGGGAAACGAACCTTAGTTTATATCGTCAACAGGCCCACCATCACCAACATCAGCCGTTGAAGAGTAACCATCTGAGGTATCGTTATCAGCGGCATCATAGCCATCAATTTCCTGCTTGGCCCCCACAGGAGCAACATCGCCATAACTGTCTTGGCTATCGCCATCTGTGAGCGTGCTGATGTCATACTCTTCACCTTCGAATGTGAGGGTGTCTGAGTCTGAGAACATTTCAGAAAGTGGGTCCAAGGCATCCGCCGAGGTATCGCCAGTAATGTCTGAACCATTGTCAGCTGCATCTGGCAAGGCCACATCAATGGTTGATGTGCTGGTTGCCGCATCCCCATTGCTGGCTTCCGTAGAGGTCACAGAAACCGTGATTGAGAAGTCTTGGCTGACCGCACTGTCAACATCCAACGTCAAACCATTCAGATCGCCTTCTGTCATGGTCCATGTTCCATCCCCATTATCCGTACCGGCGCTAAAGGTTGCACCATCCGGAATGCCCGAAACCGTTACATCAGACAGAGATTCTGATCCATCCGTGTCACTAAGTCCCGTTTCAATGGAAATATCATACGTTAAATTGTCATAGCCACTTGTTGGGTTCGTTTCCAACATGTTGCTTTCAGAAAATTGACCATCTGTGAACTGGAAGGTTTCTACATTTGTCACCTGGCTAATGCCATCGGCTCCACCATTAAGGTGTTCAACAATAAAGCCACCTTCTTTGCCACCAACTTCGGTGATCACATAATCTGACCGCGCTCCGGTGAAGACCATGGTGTCAGACCCTGCTCCGCCGTCAATCAAATCATTGCCGCCACCA
>JAESSV010000019.1 GCA_016763895.1 Magnetovibrio sp.
TATTTCTTCTTTTGCAATCAAAGCCATGATGTTCGCCGTGTCTGGATCACCATTTTGTTTTAAGCGCGCCACCGTGGCCGGTGTGGTGTCTAAACCGCGGGCTTCTAAAATCATGGGCACCAACGCCATCCGGTCCAAAATATCGTCTTTGGTGGTTTGGGCCGCTTCCCACAATCCATTATGAGCTGGAAAATCCCCATAAGTGGCGTCAAGCTGATGAAGCCTATGGTTTAACATTTCAAAATGCCTGGCTTCGTCCACCGCCACTTGAACCCAATCATCAAAATAGGCTTTGGGCATATCTTCGCAAACAAAACGCGCCACCGCATCCCAAGCCAAATCAATCGCGTTGAGTTCAATATGTGCAATGGCATGGACCAACGCCGTGCGCCGTTTCCCGGTTCCCGGAGATCGCTTGGGCATATCGCTTGGGCTGCGCAGGTGTGGCTTTGAAGGGCGCGCCGGAACATCGGGCGGTAAGGTATGACCAACGTCTTCAATATCCCCATTTTTCCAGCGTTCCCCCATCTCAAACGTCAGCCGCACTTTTTCAGCCGGGTCCGGCTGGGTCAAAACATCACAAGCGGCCTGGCTGAGGTTCAAAGGTCTAATACGGATTCTAGAACTTTTTCGGCGTGCTCTTTCACCCGAACCTTGCGCCAAATGGCGGCAATGGTGCCGTCTTCGTTGATCAAAAATGTTGACCGTTCGATGCCCATATATTCTTTGCCGTAATTTTTCTTCAACACCCAAACACCATAAGCTTCACACAAAACGCCCTCTTCGTCGGACACAAGCGCAAACGGAAATTCATATTTGGCTTTGAAATTGTTGTGGCGCTTCACGGAATCCTTGCTGGCCCCGACAATAACGGTGTTGGCATTCACAAATTTATCATGCAAATCGGTAAAGTCTTTGCCTTCAGTGGTGCACCCCGGTGTGGAATCCCTTGGGTAAAAGTACAACACAACCTTTTTCCCCTTAAGGTCAGAAAGCTTTAATTGTCCTTCACCGTCCGTAGGCAGATCAAATGCGGGGGCGATATCGCCAATAGAAAGTTCCATGATTTTATCCTCGATTAATTTTGTAAATCAGATTTAACGTGAGGCCGCGCCAGTTCGGCTGGCTCAACAATAAGGTGGGCGAATATTTCCAAAACCCACTGGGCCTTGGCGTGGATTTTTACTTTTGCCTTGGTCACGTCCGGCGTATCGATAATACGAGAAACGTGACGTTGCAAGCTTTTGGGCATATCTGTGTCATCTGTTGAAATCTTAATGGTCAGACGCAGCAAGCCTTGCAAGGCTTGCCAAAGGTCGAGGGCTTCAATCAAACCCTCCGCAACGTTGGCCTCTATCACCTCTGCGGATTTCAAGTTTTCCAAAGCCACCCGCGTGGTGGGGGACAAAATTTCGGGGTATTGAGCCCCATACTTCAATTGCAAAAATTGAGATATAAATTCAATGTCCACCAAACCACCGCGATAATCTTTTATGGACCAAACCTGATCTGTGTGGCGGTCTTTGTCCATGCGTTCACGCATATCGGCAACGTCCACCACCAATTTTTCTGCATTTCGGGTGGTTTTCAAGACATCGGCAATGATGCCATGGATTTTATCTTGAAGGTCCGGGCTTCCCGTCACCATCCGCGCCCGGGTCAAGGCCATGTGTTCCCATGTCCAAGCTTCGGTTTCTTGATAGAGTTTAAACGATGCCACAGTGGTGGCCACGGGGCCGGAATTTCCGCGCGGACGCAGCCTCATATCGACTTCGTACAACATGCCTTCGGCGGTTGGGGCCGAAATGGCATTGATGATCCGTTGGCACAAACGGGTATAGTACTGGCTAATCGGCAAAGGCTTTTCACCGTTTGAGGCGTCTATGTTTTCATCAAAATCATAAACAAAGGCTAAGTCCATGTCCGAGGTTGGCGTTTTTTCACGCCCGCCCAGTTTGCCATAGGCGATGATGCCCAACGATCCCCCCACCACCCGGCCATGACGAACCGCAAAATCATCTTCCACACGCGGCTGTAACGCGCACAACAAGGTTTCAGCAACTTCGGTGAGGGCTTTTTGAGATTGTCGTTCACCAATCGAGCCTTTCAAGACTTGAACCCCCACTTGAAACTTTCGGTCTTTGCCCCAACTTCTACAAATGTCCAAGACGTCTTCCAAACAATCGGCTTCTTCCAAATCACAATCCAAATCGATTTTCATGTCTTGGGCGGTTGGTAACTGACCAAAAAAACCGGGACTGAGAACACCATCCAAAATGCGCACCTTTTGAGACAGGTGTTGAGCCAAACGCGGAGCCGTTCCCATAATGTCGGCAATCAAATCCAACATGGATGGGTTGGTTTGGAACATTGAAAACAATTGCACTCCGGCGGGCAATTTGGACAAGAAATCATCAAACCGTAAAAAGGCTGCGTCCGGCTCGCTGGTGTTGGCCATCGCCGCCAAGATGTGCGGCATCAGTTCGGTCAGAATCTCACGAGCCCGTCCAGACCGCATAGACCGATAGCGCCCATGGTGCCACCCCCGCACAATCGCATCGACCGTGGTGACATTTTTAAAGCCCAAATCACCAATCGTTTTCAAGGTTTCAGGATCACTTTCGCTCCCCGTAAAAACCAAGTTCCCGCCGCTTTGGGTGCCCGCATTTAAGTCACCTTCGTCTTCAAAAAGTTGAGCATACAAGGTTTCTACGCGGCCCAGCGTGGCCAAAATATCCTCACGAAAACCTTGCACATCCCCATAGCCCATAAACGTTGCAATATGGGCGATGCCTTCTTCAGTATTGGGCAAGGTGTGCGTTTGTTCATCGTCAACCATTTGAATGCGATGTTCGACTTTGCGTAAATACGCATAGGCTTCGCTTAAGGTTTTTGCATTTTCAGCCGTCTCGAAACCGGCCTCGACCAACGCATTTAAAGATTCACATGTGGGCACCGTTCGCAAATTGCGATTGCGCCCGCCCCAAATCAATTGTTGGGTTTGGGCATAAAATTCTATTTCGCGAATGCCGCCCCGGCCCAATTTTACATTATGGTCCAAAATCTTGATTGCAGTGCTGCCACGATGCGCATTGATTTGGCGTTTGATCGATTGAATGTCGTGAATGGTCGCAAAGTCTAAACTTTTGCGCCAAATGAACGGTGTTAAAA
>JAESSV010000020.1 GCA_016763895.1 Magnetovibrio sp.
TGGCCCGATGAAACCGAATGCCACCATTGTGGCCACACATTTGTTCCGTCTTCGGATCAGCACTCAAGTTTTATTGATTTCTTTGATCATTTAAAAAACAAATTAGACACCGCAAAGCTCTAGAAACGCCCCCTTTCATAGGATGAATTTAGGGTCTAGACCTCGCCAGGTCTAAACGCGCCCTAAATTTTGTTGAATTCGGCCTTGAAATTCCCCCGCCCCATCCCAATGTTAAAATTGTTAGTGCTCATCAAGGTTATCCTTCCACCAAAACTGTGGCCACCTAAACTGTGGCGGAAAGGGTAACCCCACATCTGCGGCTTTATTCAAAAGCACGAAGAAAAGGACTTAAGACATGTTGGGCGTATCCAAAAAATCAACTCAATTACACAAGAATTTCAAGGTATTGGTCGCAGAAGATGATCCAACGGGACAATATTTGATCAAAATTGTCCTCAACAAAATGCAAATCGAAAATGTAACTGTCGTTGAAAATGGCCTGGAAGCCTGGAATCTTCTTGCTGAGGAAAGCACTAAATTTGATTTGGTGATTTCCGACTGGAGCATGCCCATGGGCACGGGCCTCGAGCTGTTGCAAGAAATGCGTGAACAAGAAATCAGCACCCCATTTTTGATGATCACGGGCCGAGGACTTGTTGAATCCGCCGTTGAAGCCAAAATGTTCGGTGTCACCTCCTTTATGACAAAACCCTATTCCCCTTTTCAATTGATCGACAAAATCAAAGAATTGCTCAAAATCAAGGCCTCCCCACTAATTTAAGACCCGCAAAAGCAAGCACACATCCATAAAAAGGGACCGAGAAAGACTCACGCCAATTCATCCAACCGCCACACGCCCAAACATTTTGGGTTTTCCGCCGCCCCTTCCCGGATCATATTCAAAGGCTCTAACAATTTAAACGGAGCCTGGCTAAGATCCATAGGGAACCAGTCTCCGGTGCGGATGTCTTGGTATTTTCCGCCTTGATGGGTGGTCGCGATGAGGTAGGTTGAACCCGATTTGGCAAACATTTCAAGAGCAGCCTTAACATCGTCTTGGCTAAAATGGGTGAGCACGTCGCGGACCAAAATGGCATTGGCCTTGGGCAGGATGTCTTTGACCACATCGGCCTGTTGAAACGACAAGCTATGGACCCCCTTATGGGTCTGGCTCAATTCATCAATCATGGACGCGACAATATCAACCCCCCTGTAATGATCCAGATGGGTGGCTACATCGCCCATCCAATTGAAATCACCACACCCCGCATCGACCAAGGTCTTGATGCCAAGTTCAGCAAATAAATCCAACAATTGTGGGCGAATATGGTCGGTTTTGGCACGGGTTGAACCGGGCCCGCTTTTGGTTTCAAGGTTGCCCCAGACATTATTTTTCCAAATCGACGTAAAGACCTGTTCGCGGTCTTGTTTCACACCTATGGCTGCGCCGTTTGGAGGTTTGGTTTTGACGTCTCCGTTAATGGTACTCCGTTTGAAATTAAGCCCGCTGAACGCCTCGAACTGGGACAAGGACCGCTCTGTACCCAAACCAAACTTTTTCAGGTTGCCGATCACAGCCGGGTCGGTGCTGCGTTCAATCCCAAACAAATGACGGACACGGCTTTGGGAAATAACATTCAAACGTTCCCAATCGACGTTATCAGTCCAATGGCGAACCCGGTTCGGGTGTTGGCTGTAATCGTGATAAATCACATGTTGATTGGGGGTAAACAAATCCCAGCCAAAGGTCCACAACCGGGCCGCCAGCGAGATTTCTTCCCCATGAAAATACACATAAGGATCATAAGGAACGTCTTTGATGATTTGCGACGGCGCGAACAAAAAACCTGCCGCGCAAAAAGAAGTGGGCGTAGGCACAGGCGGCGCATCCTCTAGCGGCGAGGTATGAGAAACAAACATCAAAATGCCGAGCTTATCAAAATAATTCGGCACAATGGTGACGATGGCGGCCGAAGACAACGTGTTGGGGGGCGTATAAGGGATCGGATACGTGGTCAGTACGGCTTTTTTAGTCGGGCATTTTTCATACATCTCGAGCAAAATACGATCCCAGCCCGCCACGAAACGCATGTGGCTGTCGATTTGCAATGTAAACTCTTCGCCGTCCCACAAGCTTTGGGAATGGTGACGAGCCCACCCCACTCCACGGCTGTCCTTGGCCTGAAATTTCTTGAACCGCACCTGTTTGGGACGGGTTTCGACTCTAAAACAATCGTCGTCTTCGATGGGCACACATTGCCAACAAATGCCGACAAATATCCGTTCAGGATGTTCGGCTTTGTCAAACAAGTCTTTGACAGTCCACTGACATTCCGGGTCACGATAGCTGGCAATATTGACGAAAATTCTTGGTCCAGTCACCTTTTCATCACCCTTAATTCCAACATGTCCAACCGTAGATACCATAACAATTCACCGTTCGCTTTCACTATATAAGGTCAATCCTTAGCGAGGAAGATATTTCCCGTGTCATATATATTGCCGAAACCCCTTGCATTCCCTGAATTATTGGGTATATTTCGCGGCTTCAACCTCCTTGCCGGGGGAAAGCTCTCGGCTATGCCTGTTTTCTTAATGTTGAGACGACAGGTTGAGATAATCCGAAAGGAGCCAGCATGGCTTATTTTGAAAGCGTGATCATCGCACGCCAAGACCTTTCTACCCAACAGGTAGAAGATCTTACTGAACAGATGACTGCAGTCGTCACCGATAACGGTGGCAAGATCGCAAAAACCGAGCAATGGGGTCTTCGCACCATCGCTTATCGCATTAAGAAAAACCGCAAAGGTCATTATTTCCAACTGACCACAGAAGGCCCTGCGTCGGCTGTCGGTGAATTGGAACGCCAACTTGGTCTTCACGAAGACGTGTTGCGCAGCTTGACGGTTCGTGTCGACGAACTTGATCTTGAACCCAGCGTCATTTTGGCTTCTAAAGGCAGCCGTGATGATCGTCCACGTCGTTCTGACCGTGATGATCGTCCTGCCCTTAAACCAGAAGCTCCAGCTAAAGCAGTTCCTGCTAGAAGCTGCTGCTAAAGAAGAAGCTCCTGCTAAAGAAGCTGCCAAAGAAACTGCTAAAGAGGGAGAAGAATAATGGCCCGTCGTCCTTTCTTCCGCGGACGCAAGTCCTGCCCGTTCACTGGCAAAAATGCGCCAAAGATCGATTTTCGCGATACCAAGACACTTAGCCGCTATATTTCTGAACGTGGTAAAATCGTCCCAAGCCGGATCACCGCTGTTTCCAACAAGAAACAACGTGAATTGTCCAAAGCGATTAAACGCGCTCGGTTCTTAGGCTTATTGCCTTACGTCATTAGATAGTTTGAGGATAAGGCGGAGGAATTGACATGTTCAAGAACTCCGCCGTATCGGCATGAAACCACAACTTCTCGCCATCGGCGCCGGATTAGCTAGCGGTCTTTTGGTTTTGGCTTCTTTTTCAGGAGCCTCAATCTCAGCCGCTTACCTTACCTTAGTTTTGCCTCTGCCCATTTTGATGGCAGGGTTAGGACTGGGCACTCGGAGAGCCTTAATTTCGATCGCCACCGGTTTTCTGGTCACCGCTATGGTGGCTCCGGCAACGGGTGTGGCGTTTGGATTAATGTTTGCGTTGCCCGTATGGTTGATCGTCCGCTTTTCTTTAACGAGCCCTTCGGGACCCATCAAAGAAGCCCCCGAACATGTCGGCCCTTACAAACAAGAAGGGGAACAGACAGAATCTTCGTTTGGGGACCGTATCTTGGGTCGAGGCGTCAAAGATTGGGACGGTGAAAGCGGCCAGCCAGCACGCGATATTGGCTGGTTTCCTGCGGGATATATAACCGCCATAATCACGGTTTTGGCGGGCATATATATCGTCGGCATTGCGCTAATGACTTCGGGTCAAGGTGGCCTTGAACAAGCCGCGACAGACTATCTGACCCAGGTGGCCGAATTGGTCGCCGGGGCCCAAGGCGAAGAAGTCTTGAACAAAGCCATTTTGCAAGCGATCCCGTTCTTTCCGGGATCTGTCGCAGCCTTTTGGGCTTTGTCGCTGCTGTGCAACGCGATTATGGCCCAAGCGTTATTGGCCAAAGGTGGGCACAACATTCGCCCCACCCCACGGCTGCGGGAATTCGCACTTCCCGATTGGTTAAGTTGGGCCTCGGTGGTCAGTGCACTTATTGCATTGCTTGGCCCCGGGGAAATAGGGTATATCGGACGAAACCTATCGTTGGTTTTGGCTGTGCCATTCTTTTTCTTAGGGCTTGCAGTGGTTCACAAGTTGGCGGGTATGACCCCGTTACCCGGTGCGCTGCTGTCTTTGGTTTACTTGGTGATGATATTTTCAGGGTGGTTTCTCTTGGTCATTGCCGGACTTGGAATTTTGGAACAATGGGTCGGGTTAAAGCAATATATGCAGCCTCCGACCTCAGAACTTTAACATATAGACCGCTCCCAAAGGGGGCTGGAGAAATAAAATGCAGGTAATCTTATTAGAACGCGTCGAAAAATTGGGTCAAATTGGTGATGTTGTCACCGTAAAGCCAGGTTTTGCCCGTAACTATTTGCTGCCCCGCGCAAAAGCTCTGCGCGCGACAAACGCAAACAAAGCCGCTTTTGAAGCACAACGTGTTCAATTGGAAGCTGACAACCTCAAGCGCAGCGACGAAGCGAAATCCATTGGCGAAAAAATGGAAGGCCTGATCATCAGTTTGATCCGTCAAGCGGGCGAAGCAGGTCAACTGTTTGGTTCCGTAAACGCGCGTGACATCGCGGCTTCTGTAACCGCCGCAGGCTATAGCGTTGTACGCGGTCAAATCGGTCTTTCTGAACCTGTTAAATATCTGGGCCTGTTTGAGGTCAGCATCAAACTGCACCCTGAAGTCTCCACCACCATCACCGTGAATGTTGCGCGTTCTGAAGAAGAAGCCAAAATTCAAGCTGAAACGGGTTACGCGATGCAATCTTCTGACGAAGTCGAAGCGGCAGAAGCAGCGGCAGAAATTGAAGCTGTGTTTGAAGCCGGTGCGGCTGACGCGGCTGCGGAAGAACTTGCGGCTGACCAAGCCGACGCTGAAGCAGATGCTGAAGCTGAACCGCAAGCCGACGCAGAAACGGCTGAATAAGCCCGGCCTTTGCGATCCATCAGATAAAAAAACACGGCGTGTCCTTTGCGGGATACGCCGTATTTTATGGTTCTTATTCTGATTTTGGAAAATAAACACCTTATTCCCGTTATTCACATCCTGTGGATAAGCATTTATGGGCGTACATTCCCTATATGACAAATGATGATGACATTCCCCCGAGCGAAGATGGCGATCCTGGTGCTCAGATGAGCGATGCGGGCCCCGTTGACGAGGCTCCGTTCGAAGCCGAACAACCCGGCCCTGTTTTAAAGGGCGCACCGGACGAAGCCCAAGGCAAACCCAAGCCGGCGACGGCGATAAACCCCTCGGCCAAATCCGATCCCTCTTATCGCACCTTGCCGCACAATTTTGAGGCTGAAAAGTCTTTGCTGGGCGCTATTTTCACCGACAACCGGGCCTACGAGCGGGTCAGTGAATTTTTGCGCGCCGAACACTTTTCCATTCCCGAGCACGGCAAAATTTTCGATGCCATTCAATTGCTGTTGGAAAAAGGCCAAATCGCAAACCCCGTGACCTTGTCGGGTTTCTTTGAAGGCAATGACGATCTTGTGGCCTTGGGCGGCAAGGTCTATTTGGCTGAATTGGCCGCCAGTGCGGTGACCATTATCAACACCGGCGAATACGGTCGCATCGTTTATGACCTGTATATGAAGCGTGAACTCATTCAATTGGGAACGGGCATGGTCAACGACGCCTATGACCAAGGCACCCAGGATACCGCCACCCGACAAATCGAAAAGTCTGAGCAACAGCTTTACGATCTGGCCACCCAAGGCGACATCGAAGGCGGGTTCCAAGATTTCCGCACCGCCGTTCTTGAAGCCGTTAGCATGGCCGAGCACGCCCACAAACGCGATGGCGCCTTAGCCGGTGCCTCGACCGGCATGAAAGACTTAGACGTGGTCTTGGGCGGTCTGCACCATTCAGACCTTTTGATCTTGGCGGGACGGCCTTCCATGGGCAAAACGGCTCTGGTCACCAACATTGCTTATAACGCCGCATATTCGTACCACAAGTCTGGTGGTGAAGAAGGCGCCGTGGTGGGGTTTTTCTCGCTGGAAATGTCGTCTGAACAGTTGGCCGCCCGTATTTTGTCGGAACAAGTGGAAGTGTCGTCCAATAAAATGCGCAAAGGTGAATTGGCAAACGATGAATTCACCAGATTGGTGGTCGCCAGCCAAGAACTGCACCGTATCCCGATGTTTATTGACGACACACCTGCGCTCACCGTGTCGGCCTTGCGCACCCGTGCCAGGCGCCTGAAACGCCAACATAACCTTGGCCTGATCGTGGTCGACTACCTGCAATTGATTTCCCCCCCGCCGGGCAGTTCAGACGGACGTGTGAACGAAGTGTCCGAAATCACCCGGGGCCTTAAAACCTTGGCCAAAGAACTTAACATTCCCGTGATTGCGCTGTCCCAGCTGTCGCGGGCCGTGGAAAGCCGTGATCCGCCGCGCCCCCAATTGTCTGACTTACGAGAATCAGGATCGATCGAGCAAGACGCCGATGTGGTGATGTTTATTTACCGCGAAGAATATTATATGGAACGCAAAAAACCATCGCGGCGCATGGACGAAGACGAATCAAAATATTTAGATCGCGAAGCCCGCTGGGAAGAAGCCTTAGAATCCGTGCGTGCCACCGCGGACGTGATCATTGCCAAACAACGTCATGGCCCCATCGGTGATGTGAAACTGGCCTTCATCGGCGAATT
This sequence comes from Magnetovibrio sp., assembly GCA_016763895.1. GTDB lineage: Bacteria > Pseudomonadota > Alphaproteobacteria > Rhodospirillales > Magnetovibrionaceae > JANLGW01. The sequence continues at coordinate 6,873 of JAESSV010000020.1, forward strand.
CACACGCTTTGCCGATTTGGACATGCATCACCCAGCTTATGAAGGACCGGAATGATCGATTCTGCTGCCGCTCGCCGCTCAGGCGCTGTTCTTTCCATCGACCTGGGCGCGTTGGCCGATAACTGGCGCGTGTTTCAAAATTTAGGGTCCGCCGAATCCGGGGCCGTCGTCAAAGCCGGCGCCTATGGGCTGGACATTAAACACGTGGCCCCCGCCTTGTTAAAAGCGGGTTGCCAAACTTTCTTTGTGGCCTCAATCGACGAAGCCATTGAACTGCGCGAAGCTATAGGGGGCAACCCAGCAAAACATGGGGCCAGCCCAACCATACATGTCTTTTACGGCCTTATGGACGGAACGGGACCCGATTTTCACGCCCATGACCTGTGCCCGGTGCTCAACAGTTTACAAGAGGTCGCCGCGTGGCAATCGTTTTGTGCGGATTTAGGTCAGGACTTAGCCTGCGATATCCATATCGACACGGGCATGGCACGGCTTGGGCTAGACGCCAATGATATTGGTCGACTGGTCGATAACCCTCATATCTTAGACAAACTAAACATCGACATTGCGCTCAGCCACCTGGTTTCGGCAGAAGACTCAGGTCATCCCAAAAATACCGAGCAACTGAATGCCTTTACCGGTGTTCTTGAACACATGAAGCCCCGCCGGGCTTCTTTGTCCAATTCTTCCGGTGCATTCTTAAATTCCGCTTACCACTTTGATGTCTTGCGTCCCGGCGTGGCTTTGTATGGCGCGAATCCAACGCCTGAGGCCGCGAATCCCATGGCTCCGGTCATTCGCTTGCAAGGCAGAGTTTTGCAGGTGCGCAGCTTTGATCAGCCGGGCAGCGTTGGCTATGGGTCCACTTACCAAGCGGTCAAAGGTACCCGCATCGCAACTTTAGCCGCAGGATATGCCGATGGTTTGTTGCGCAGCCTGTCCAACGCCGGGAACGTCTATTTTGGGTCTCACAAGGCCCCGATGGTCGGCTGTGTGTCGATGGATTTGATCACCGTCGACGTCACCAACGTCCCCCAAAACCTTGTCCAGCCGGGCCTTATGGCCGATATTATTGGGCCCTTAAACCCGATTGACGATGTTGCTGACAAAGCGGGTACCATAGGGTATGAATTACTCACCCAATTGGGGACACGCTATCACCGCGTTTATTTAAACGCAGACGCGCAAGGAAACAACGAGCCATGAATCCACTTCAGCCCATTGGTCGTCTTATTTTAGGCTTCCTTGCCGTCACCGGACGCATCAGCACGTTTTTGGCGTCGGGTATGATGCACGCCGTACGCCCGCCCTATTACCCGCGCATCGTGTTCAAGCAAATGATCGACATTGGCTTTTATTCGTTGCCCGTGGTGGGTTTGACCGCCGTGTTTGCGGGCATGGTGTTGGCCTTGCAAAGCCACACGGGGTTTTCTCGGTTCGGAGCCGAAGGCGCCATTGCCAATGTTGTTGTGCTGTCCATCACCCGCGAACTTGGTCCCGTTTTAGCAGGATTGATGGTTGCGGGGCGTATTGGCGCCAGTTTGGCGGCTGAAATCGGCACCATGCGGGTCACCGAACAAATTGATGCGCTGACCACATTGTCCACAAACCCCATGAAATATCTGGTTGCCCCGCGTTTAATTGCGGGTCTCACCATGTTCCCTATTTTGGTTTTAATCGCCGACATCATTGGCGTGTTTGGCGGATATTTAGTGGCGGTGTACAAGCTTGATTTTAATTCGGCCAGTTACCTGCAAAAAACATGGGAAATGCTCACGTATTCAGACGTTGAATCCGGCCTGGTCAAAGCCGCAGTCTTTGGCTTTATCGTGTCTTTGATGGGCTGTTACCACGGTTATAATTCCAAGGGCGGCGCACAAGGTGTCGGCATGGCGACCACCAATGCTGTGGTGTCCGCATCGATTTTGATTTTGTGTTCCGATTACGTCATCACCGAAATGTTTTTTGCCATATAAGGAAGCCAGCCGATGAGTGACACTCCAAAAATTGAAATGCGCGGCGTGCACAAGGCCTTTGGCAAAAAAGTTGTGTTGAGCGGCGTCGACCTGGACGTTGGTGTCGGCGAAAGCGTGGTTATCATTGGTGGATCTGGCACCGGAAAGTCTGTCACGCTCAAGTCCATATTGGGGCTGTTGACCCCCGATTCCGGCATCGTCAAGGTCGATGGCGAAAACGTCATCGGCATGGGTGCCTCTGACCGGGAACGGGTGAACCATAAATTCGGAATGTTGTTCCAAGGTGGAGCCTTGTTTGATTCCCTGCCCGTGTGGGAAAACATTACCTTTGGCTTGTTGGCGGAAAAACGCTGCACCCGGGGGGACGCTCACGGTATTGCAATTGAAAAGCTCGCCATGGTCGGTATGAATGCGGATGTCGCGGATTTGATGCCATCGGAACTGTCCGGTGGCATGCAAAAACGGGTCGGATTGGCCCGCGCCATTGCCTCGGATCCCGAAATCATCTTTTTTGACGAGCCCACCACGGGGCTTGACCCCATCATGGCCGACGTTATCAATGATTTGATCGTCAAAGTCACCCGCGAAGTCGGCGCCACGGCGCTCAGCATCACCCACGACATGGCCTCGGCCCGCAAAATCGCCAACCGCATCGCCATGTTGTACGAAGGCAAAATCATCTGGCAAGGCCCGGTCGAAGACATCGACCATTCCGGCAATGAATACGTTGACCAATTCATCAACGGTCGCGCCGAAGGTCCTATCCAGATGTCGCTTAGAGCTTAGGGATAAATCTCGCTTAGGGATAAATCTCGCTTAGGGACAAATATTGCCTAGGGCAAACATGTGCCTGCGGAAGCAGATCCGTCAATTTAGAAAATTTTCTATTGACACAAAACCATAAAAAAATTAAAAAAATAAAGTCAAACGAGAAGCATTATTCTTGTTCATGAGCGTGTTAACCATCACAATTTATTGGAGGTGATTATGACAAACAAGCGTTTGATTTCCAACACATCAACCATCATCTATCAACCCCTGGACCAAATTTGGACCACAATAAGCGATTTTCATGACCTGTCATGGTGTCCAAATGTCATTTCCAAATGCGTTGCTTTGGGGGAAACACCTGGCAACACGCCTGGAGCCAAACGGATCGTCGATGACGTCTTTTCTGAACGATTGAGAAGCTACAACAGCGACGTTCATTTAATGCGCTATGTCATCGAACAGGGCCCGCCTCCGCTCGCGTCTGTCGAAGACCTGAGTGTGCACATTGAAATGCAATTGAAGGCTTTGACCGAACATGCGACCGAAGTCATCATCTTTGTAAATGCAAGTGCAACACAGGGTGAGACGGTTCCGTTCTGTATGAACATTTGTATTCAAATGATTGATGACTTACGAAATACATTGCAAGATCAGAAGCAAGACCAGAACCAATAACGAAAGATGACCGTGAAGGCTTTAGCATCGGCGTGCAACACTCATAAAGTGATTACAGATAGAAGCAAATAGCGTAAATAGAGTGTTTTTCATGCTTGATCGCAAGGGTTAAGACAGCACCTTGGGATTCTTTTGCATTTAATGGTTGGGCATTTAATATATGTAATGCTTTCCCAAAACGCCCTGTATTGCGTATGATGGTAAGGTAAAGAAATAAATGTAGATTTATTGATTTGTCATAAACTTTGGATTGTTCAAGGTTTTGAGGGTGTTATGATTGTTGTCGGGAAGACACTTGCTATATCAAGCATAGTTTTGGCGGGTTGGTTTGGCTCCAACGATTCGGGGACCAAAGACGATTTTGATGAGTGCACCATTAAAATAAATACACCCAGCTCAACTCACAATTCACATAAGTCGGTCTGGAATGCGTGCATTGATAAGCATCAAAAAAAAGTAGCCTTTGAACAGCAACACACGCTGACCGCAAAGGGCGCTCCTGTTTTGTTCGTCAATGGTTTGGGGGTTGAACATTACGTTTTGAAAATCACCATAAAAAACACATCTCATGAGAAATTTGTGACTTCATTCAAGGCTCAGTTTATCATTCCAGACGGCACCAGTTTAACAAAAACATTTGATCACCTTATGATCTTAAATGAACGTAAAGAGATTACGGTGCCCATCAACCGGTCTCATTATCTTGAAATGACTGGATTCTTGACCCATCACCGCCAAGAGCTTGATGAAAATCTCTTGAAAGCCGTGATTACGGACGTTATGGGCTTGAGAGCCGACGACTAAAATCAACCTGCAAAAACAAGACATTAAGAAATACCACCAATGAGCTATGCATTTTGGGAATATCAGGTATTCCTTATATATTCTGGTCATTGATACGATCGTGGGTTAAAAAAGACCATCACTCAACTATTCGAGGAGCAAGAAAATGGACGCACACACACTTTACCCGATGTTCTACGCCATGACGGCGCTGGTCCCTACATGTGTTGTCGGTTTCGCAATGCACACCCGGCACAAACGTGATGGTATCCCCGTGAATTGGGGACTGCTTAAGGCATTAAGTGCCGTTACTGTGGCTATGTGGTCTGGCACCGGCGTCATCGCCGCGATGTACGCCTAACCCTGTTTCTCTAAAAAAACCTTTAATATCAACCTAGTGTGACCGAAAAGGCCTTAGCGTATAATCGCTAAGGCCTTTTTTATACCGAAAATCATAAGCCTGTTCTACGCAAGGCCACCAACAATAAAGTCCGTGGCATCCAGGTTGGTGTCCGTAACACCGTCAAGTTGAAGTTCGAAGTCTGCGGTACTGTTGCCCGTTATATCAATGCTCAATATGGATGTTGCATTATCAAAGAGGGCTTCCCCGACAAGACCTGAGAATGTCGTCGATCCAGCGGTATAATTAAACGCCGTGCCATTCATAATGGCCAAGAGATCAATTTGATCCACGCTTGTTGTCCCCGTTCCGGCATTAAAATCCGTGATGATGTCCATATTTAGGCCAACAGCTACATCTCCTGGGCCAAAGACAAATGTATCGCCACCGGCTCCACCCGTCATAACATCTGTTCCGGCCCCACCCGTAATCACGTTGGCATTCACGTCGCCAATCAAAATGTCATTGAACCCAGATCCCATAATATTTTCGAAATTGATTAATTGATCAAAGCCCTGGCTTACACTGACAAATTGCCCAAACTTTCCATCTTGAATATTTAAGTCAACCGTCACCCCATCCAAAGACGTGCTGTAATCGACCGTATCCATTCCAAGGCCGCCATCCAAACGGTCCGCACCTTGACCCCCACTGATGGTGTCATTACCTGCCCCGCCGATGAGTGTATCGTTACCCGCATCCCCATTCAGGATATCATTACCACCACCACCATTGATCAAATCATCCCCGGCTCCGCCATTGATGGTGTCGGCAGATATATAGCCCGTCAAGGTGTCGTTACCGATGTTGCCTGACATCGCTGTCACATTGCCATTTCCGTACATATTATAGGACAAGGTCACATCATTTTCGTTGCTGATAAGCGCATAATCCCCAAAACGAAGCACCTCAACATTTTTGATAACATCAACGCCATCCAATCCAACCGTGTCCACCACAATCGTCTCACCGGTCAAGGTGTTGGTTGTGATGGTGTAATTCGCACGGTTACCAGAGAACATGGCCATATCGATGCTCAGGTCATTTAGAGTTCCGCTGCTGCCATCAATGATGTCATTTCCATAACCACCTGTGATGGTGTCACGTCCGGTCCCACCTATGATCGTATCATTACCTCCGGCACCATCGATAGAATCATTGCCTGAATAGCCCGATATTAAATCAGCTGCAACTGTTCCTAATAATGTTTCAGACGCCGTTGTGCCCGCAATAACATTCAGGGTCGGAGCAACATAAGACGCAATCGTAGTGGTTCGATTGACGGAACCAATTGTTTCACCAAGAAATTCAATTGTTTCAATGTTGATCAGCATATCAACGTCCCCGGTCGCATTATGCTTAACCGTCGTATGGGCATTTACTGAGTTCACTGTGGTCACGGTGTAATCAGCCGCAAGGCCCGCAAAGGTTGCTGTGTCGGACCCTGCACCACCGTCAATCATATCGTTTCCAGAACCGCCACTGATGGTGTCTCCGGCGCTGCCACCTTTCAACGTATCATTTCCACCCAGACCATTCAAAATGCCAATACCGGTACCGGTTTTGACCAGCGTATCATTGCGGCTGGCACCTGTAATGGTCGCCGCCACGTTATGCGTATAGCGGGTCTGTTCAAGGTCATAATCCCCATCCGAAAAGCGCAGGGTTTCAATATTTATGAGCGTATCTGTGCCATCCATGCCCACGTTATCCGTCACAATCACGGACCCATCAGGATTTTCCGTAATCGTATAATCTGCCTGTTTTCCGTTAAAGATCGCAACGTCAAGGCCTGTACCGTTTTGCACACTATCCACACCCGAACCGCCATCAAGCCTGTCATTCCCGATGTTACCCGTAAGCGTATCACTGCCCGCCCCTCCATAGAGCGTATCGTCACCACCACCGCCAACCAAGATATCCGCACCGGTTGTCCCCGTTACCGTAACCGCAACACCTGTGACATTGATCAAAATGGTTTTGGCAACCGTTGCCGTACCATCATTGACCGCGACGATAAACTTATCCGGCCCGGCGTAATTTTTTGTGGGTGTATAGGCAAACGTACCATTGGCATTCACGGTGACCGTTCCGTGATAAGCGTTAACGTAAAGGCTGTGGGTAAACGTCGTGCTGACATCCGCATCTTGAGACGTAATGGTGCCATTAAAGACTGTGTCTTCGCTAACGTTGATGTCTTCGCTATAAGACACAGGACCCCCAGGGGTCGCCACAAGTGTTGGTTCAGCCGTATCGCCGAATGTATTTTTACCCAAAACAGCGTTATTATTATTGCCGGAAAGATCCTTCACCACGCCGTTCGCCGCAGTTCCCAAATCCCAAGACCCAACCAGATTTGCAATGACGTCTTTGCCATCCACACGAGCATTCATGGCCTGTTCAATTTCAACCTTGGAAAGAGCCTTGTCCCAAAGGCGCGACTCACCCAGTTGCCCGACAAATTGACGACCTATCAAGACCGGGTCATTGCCAAGCGTCACATCAGCGGAACTTGCGACCAAATAATTTGCCGGAGACCCACTCGAATTCAATTCCATATAGGTCGAATTATCAGCAACCCCATCAATATAAATGAGCGGCATGTTTGTATTGTCATAGCTCACGGCTATATGATGCCATGCACCATCAGCAACATTCGTCGCCCCGGTGGAACCCATATAATCAGTGGTCGTCGTCTTAATAAAATAAGCCGCAACGTGACCTGTGGTATTGACCAAAAGTTCCCAACCCGCACGACCTACAGAAGCTGTCTCGTTAAACAGGGTGACAACGCGACCTGTTGAACTGGTTTTGACCCAAGTCTCAAAGGTTATGCCCGTGGTTGGATTATTCACCGCATTATGGGCAATGGTAACGGCATCGTTCACCCCATCAAACGCCAGCGCCCCATTGCTTTGGGCCAAACCTTTAATCACCGGGGCCGTGTTCACGGCGGCATCATTTATCAGCATCGTTTGGTTCACCGCAGCAGAGGTCGTGCCATCGGCTTCTACAAGGGTGAACGAGATGGGACGTGCGGTGGTACTTGGCGTCGTTGATACGTTTTGGTAGGTCACGTTTTGTATCAATTCTTGAACATTTTGAACCGTTGAATTTGCATTCAAAGAAATCACCAAAGGATCAACATTGCTGGTTCCGCCCGTGACCGTACCGATCTGGGTGCCATAGACGTTAATGGCCGAACCAACCAACTGAACCGAACTGGTATCATCAATCAAAATAGACAAGCGATCATTTGCCGTGCCCCCAACACCAACATCGACGGTCAACGTTCCACCCGAGAAGTTCGCACTATCCACATCCGTCAACGTCGCACCCGCATCAACGACCACGGGTGCACCACCGCCGGTGGCAGAAAGGTTAACGCTTGGCAAACCAATCACCGCAGCATCGTTCACAGCCGCGATGGTGACATCAATGGTTTGCGTCGTCATGCTGGCATCACCAAACAATTTAACGGCGTCTATTTCTTCAAAGCCCGAAGACTGGGTTGATATGCGCACCGCATTCACAAGGTAACTGGTGGGGGCCATGGTGAGGTTAAAGACGCCAATAGCCCCGGGGGTTGTCGTGTCTGTGCCGCTCCAAACCTTGTGATAAACGCCGGTTGTATCTTTGTATTCAACTTGAGTGACGAAACCCGTGTTAAAGGTTTCATAAATATTAACGCCCGTGGCATGCACCGCATTTAGGTACGAGACCTCTAACCATTCGGCCTGGCTTCCGGTGGCCGGAGCCCAAGCTAAAACATTGTCGCCATAGCTCCTAATCGTATTTACGTCGGCGGCTTGAAAGGCCGCCGAATTGATAGAATGTAATTGGCTGGATGCGATGGCACTGCTTGCCCACTGAGTCGTTGCCGTCACACCATCAGAAGCAAAAACCGTAAAGCTGTCCGTTCCGGAAAAGTTTGCGTTCGGTGTATAGCTGTACACACCCGTTGAAGAATTAATCGTTACCGTACCGTTTGCGCCATCACTGACACTATAGGTCAGCCTATTGCCATCGGCATCTGTCGCCGTAATGGTGCCGTTCGCAACCGTATCTTCTGTGACCGCGAGGGTCGAAGCACTGGTGATTTTTGGAGCATAATTAGCCAAATTGCCCCTCACGGTGATGGTTTGCGTTGTTGTGTCAATCCCATCAAAAACATCCACGATAAAGCTGTCCATACCTGCGAAGTTGGCATTCGAGGTGTAAGAAAATGAACCATCCGCGTTTAACACAAGCTGACCATAGGCCGCGTCTGTATTCAAACTAAAGGTCAGGGGATCACCGTTCACATCGCTGGCAATGATGACATCGTTATAAGTCTGTCCATCATTGATATGAATGGTTGTTTCAAAAACATTCGGCAGGGTGTTGACCCAAGCAGCATCACCAAGAGCATTGTTGACCAAAGTCCCGTTTAAATTATGACCAGAATAATCATGGATGGTCGTGCCTGTGCCGTCTGCCAATGGCCAATATCCTGCAAGGGCCGTTGTATCTCCGAGCTGGCCTGACATGCTGGACTGAATTTCAGCCGCTGTACGCACACCGTTCCAAACCCGCATATCGGCCATCTGACCATCCATGAATACTTGATTTTGATTTTTAAAATGACCGATTTCAAGCGGAAGTGTTCCAGAAACAAGCGGAGTCGTATAAGTCGCGGTTGTGCCAACGCCGTTCAGATAGACGGTCGTTTGTTGATTCACCGCATCTACGGTGACAGCGACATGGTTCCATTGCCCAACGGCAACCGTTGCTGTTGAACTGTTCATGGCCCAAGTGGCCGCATTGGTTGGATTCGCCCCGGATCCGGCGACAAATATGACGTTTCCTGCGGCATTTATATAAAACAAAGCCTCTGAGTTATCGTTTAATTGGCCCGAGGTTACCGTAGATTTACTAAAAATAGCATTATTGGTCGTCAAACTGTTAACGTTGACCCAGCCTTCAAGGGTGTAACTTGCCGCCAAATTGGTTAAGCCCGTTTCGACAACATCATCCACCCCATCAAACGCCAAAGCCTTGCCGTTGGTGGTGACAAGGATTGGCTCGGCTCCGGCTCCGACGATGCCATTGCCCAACGTGCCGCCGTTTGCATGGGTGGTCAGGTCTGGTGTGACGCCGTTCGTGACTTTATCCAAAGGCCAGTAACCAGAAAGCCCCGGTTCATTACCTGCCAGGCTCTGGTTCATGTTGGCTTTAATATCGGTCCCCTTAAGTGCCGTATTCCACGTGCGAACGTCGGCGATCTCACCGGCAAAGAACAGGGTTTCCGCTGTGCCATTGAAATATGAGCCAATCCGCGCATTTGCTACCGATGAAATATTTGGCGTATTCGCCGTACCGGAACCATCTGCGGTGCCATCCACATAAAGCTGGGTCGTCGTGCCATCATACACCACGGATACATGGTGCCATTTACCATCATTTACAACGGACGTTGACCGAGGCCCAAAGATATTAGTTGTATCAAAAGCAAGCTTGCCCGTTGTTGCTTGCACATACATCATAGCCACTTCATTCATGACTCCTGAAGAACCAGTGGTCAGAATTTGTTGACGAGCTGTACTTGATGTATTGATCCAGGCTTCATACGTAAAGGCTCCCGTCCCCGTTGCCAGAGACGTTGCCGCACCAAGATTAACAAGATCATTCACCCCATCAAACTGCAGAAAGCCATTAAGAGCTCCAACGCCTATAATATCAGGAGCATTGTTCACGGCTGTAACCGCAACGGTTTGCGAATGAACGGTGCTGTTCAACGCACCATCGTTTACGGTAAAGTCAATGGATCGGGCCAGCGTGGAGGGGTTGCCACTGGTGGTGTTATAGGTCACGGAACGCAGCGCAGCTTGGTAATTGGCGAGGGTGTCTGATCCTGATAAAGCCAGGGTGCCCGTCGCGCTATCATAGGTACCGGTGATGGTGGCCGTGTTGGTAAAGGCCAGAACGTCTTTGCCCGCATCTAGCTTGGCGGTGATTTTTACGATGGCACTGACAAGGTTTCGACTGTCCACATCGGTCAGCGTCACACCGCTGTCCACGACAATGGCTGTGCCTTCGACAAAGTTTGTTGCCCCAAATACCCAACTGGTCACGTTCGGAGCATCGTTTATTGCGGTAACATTGATATTCGTCACCGCGGTTGTGGTGCCGCCATGGCCATCGTCAACCTGAGTCGTAAAGCTATCCGTGCCGTTGTAGTTTGCATTTGGCGTATAGGTGAAGCTGCCGCTGTTCGCGGCTTCAAACACAACCGTACCGTTGGTCGGTTGCCCCGTTGCGGCAACGCTGTAGGTTAACGCGTCTCCATCCAGATCAAAGGCACTGATGATGCCCGAAGTCACTGTATCTTCTGGCACATCCAGAGGCCAGGTGTTGCCCTCGATGATAGGCGCATCGTTCGTTGCTGTGATGGAAATGGTATTCGACAGAGCATTGCTGAAATTATTTATCGTTTGGCCATCGTTGACTTTAAAGTCGATCAACCGATCCCCGACGGTGGGATTGTTGGATATATTTTGATAGGTGACCGACCGCAGCACGGCCTCATAAGCCGCAGTCTGGGCATTGCCTGACAAAGTCAGCACGCCCGTTGCGGTGTTGAACGATCCCGTAAGACCACTTGTTCCGGCATTAAAGGTGAGCCGATCTTCACTCGCGACAAATCCGCCGATGGTGACCGTGGCGCTGGCAAAACCTAAGCCGTCTACATCGGCAAGCGTCAGGCCAGCATCCACAACTTGGGGCACAGCATCTTCGACAAAATTTGTCAGAGATCCGGGTCCTGCGGTTAAAACAGGTGCATCGTTGACACCTGTCACATCGATAAAGGCGCTGCCCGTCGCAACCCCACCATTGCCGTCCGATACCGTGTACGTGAACTCAATCACATTGAGCGCACCATTCGACATTTGATTCAATTGAGCCGATGGCGTGAACACCACGTCCCCATTTGGGTTCAAAGCCACCGTGCCATGCTGGGCAGAATTTAGCCCCATGGCAACACCGGTAATGGTCAAAGTGTCCCCATCCGGATCAATATCATTCGCCAACAAAGTCGCCGATTTAATCGTCAACGCCACGTCTTCGGTAGAGCTCATCCCTGTATCATTACTCACAATCGGCGCATCATTAATCGGCACTGCACCGACAAGAGCCGTTGCAGGGGGCGGAGTGGTGACGGCGTTGAGTTTGATCAGGGCGGTGTCGAAATTTACGGTCCCCGTGCCGGTGCCGTTGGCGTAATAGTATCCGTTGGTGCCATCGGTGAAGAAGGCCACACTGTCTTTCATAAGGGTGTCGGCGATGATGTCGGCGATGGTTTGCGTTATCGAGGTATTATAAGTAAAGGCAACCGGATCGTAATCCATGCCCGCCATGCCTTCGAACA
>JAESSV010000021.1 GCA_016763895.1 Magnetovibrio sp.
ATCGGTTTTTCGGGGTATAATGCAGACAGTTGACCGCCCACTTCATCCAGTGCATCGATGACATGACAGTTCATTTTCATCATGCCACATTGAAAAATGGCGAACAAACCGACGGGACCGGCTCCAATAATAGCAACATCGGTACGGATGGATAAGTTGGGCATGGCCTCTCCGGGGGAATGGGGGTTAAACTATAGGTGCGAATCCTTATAGACTGTATATCAGGTTCGCCCGCTGAATTAAGGGAAAAGTGCTGTTTTATGATTTCTCCTCCTGAATCCGTCGTTATTGAACTTGCCGGACTGCCCGCGACCCGTGAACTGGCAGAATGCCTTGCGCGCATTGTCAAACCCGGTGATATTCTCGCGTTGTACGGGGATTTGGGGGTTGGAAAGTCTCAAATGGCGCGTTGGTTTATCCGGGCTCTTACCAATGAAACCGAAGAAGTCCCCAGCCCCACGTTTACCCTTTTGCAAACCTATGAAAGTGATGTTGGCGATATTTGTCATTTTGACCTGTACCGCCTTGAACGCGCCGAAGATGCTTTTGAGTTGGGTATTGAAGATGCCTTTCATGACAGCATTTCGATTATCGAATGGCCTGATCGGTTGGGTCCTTATCTGCCCCGCAATCGCTTGGATATTCATCTCAAGGTCACCAAGGGCAAAAATCATCGCCAAGCCATTTTAACCCCCCACGCCAATTGGTCCGAACGATTGCGAGATTGTGGACATGGTTGAACCCACGCGCGAAGACTTGCGCCAAACGTTTCTCAAGTCTTCAGGATGGGGAACGGCCAAGCAAGATGCCTTGGCGGGCGATGCCTCAAATCGACGCTACATTCGTTTAAACAACAATGGCCAGCGCGCCATGTTGATGGACGCGCCCCCCGCCACCGAAAACGTGCATTCCTTTATGCACATTGCCGGGCATTTAATTGCCCATGGGTTTAGCGCGCCGCAAATTTATGACGCAGATGAAACACTCGGTTTTTTGATTCTCGAAGATTTTGGCGACGATACCTTCACCAACCTGTTGGACCGCGACGAAAACGAACACGCCCTTTATACGCTGGCCACCGATACCTTGGCTCGACTTCACCGGTTACCTGCGGCGGATGGTGTGCCGGATTATGACAATGATCGACTGCTCGCCGAAACGGCATTGTTGCCCGACTGTTATATGAAGGCTCACGGTTTGTCGGGGGACCGGGATCGTTACGATCAAATCTGGCTGGATCTTTTTGCGCGCGTTCACTTAGGGCCAACGACTTTGGTGTTGCGTGATTATCACGTCGATATCCTGATGCGTTTAAAAGATCGTTTCGGTGTTGCCGCTTGTGGTTTGTTGGATTTTCAAGACGCTCTGGTGGGCCACCCGGCTTATGATTTGATGAGCTTGTTAGAAGATGCCCGGCGCGATGTTGACGGCGACCTGCAAGCCCAAATGATTGAGCGCTATCACGCCACGGTCGCGACCAAAGACCGAGCCGCCTTTGATGAAGCCTATGCCATCTTGGCCGCGCAACGTCACGCCAAAGTCATTGGTATTTTTACACGGCTGGATCAACGCGATGGCAAGCCCCATTATTTAAAACACATCGATCGTTTGTGGCGTTTGTTTGAACACAGCCTGAACCATCCAACCCTTGCCCCCATGAAGGCTTGGGTGGATCAATACATCCCCGCCGACGACCGCTGTGTTGCAAAGGATTGTTCATGAAAGCGATGATTTTGGCGGCCGGGCTTGGCACCCGCATGCGGCCTTTGACCGATGTGCATCCAAAGCCTTTGTTACAGGTCGCAGGCCAGCCATTGATCGACTGGGCATTGGATCGGCTTGAAGACGCGGGCTGCACGGACACCTTGGTGAACCTGCATTATCTGGGCGAACAAATTGAAAGCCACCTCAAAGACCGGGCCTCTTTCATTTGGGAAAACCCCGTTTTAGAAACAGGCGGCGGGGTGCAAAATGCCATTGACCACGGCCATTTTAAAGATCACCCGTTTTATGTGTGCAACGCCGATAATTTATGGCTGGACGGCGATACACGTGCCTTGTCGCGGCTAGCAGACGTCTGGAATGACGACACCATGGATGGCTTGTTGTTGTTGCAAGATGTTCAAGACGCCAACGGCTATGACGGGGCGGGTGACTTTTGGTGCGATGGGGACACAGCTCCCTTAAAACGCCTGAAGGATGGCACCGGCCACAATGCCTTTGTCTTTACGGGGGTGCAAATTTTACATCCTCGCTTGTTTGAAAATGCCCCCGGCGGGGCTTATTCTTTGAATGTGCTTTATGACAAAGCCTTGGCCCAGGGCCGTTTGCATGGCGTAAAACATTCCGGCGCGTGGCACCATGTGGGCACCCCTGAATCATTAGCTGAAACCGATGCGATACTCAGGGGGGCGTCTTGAGCCAAACCAATATTTTCACCATTCCGTCCGATCAAAACTTTGTCGAAGCCTTGGCTCGGGGCATCTTAAACAAAGTGGGCGGCGCCCCTCATGCCTTGGCCCAAGTGACGGTGTTGTTGCCCACCCGGCGGGCCTGTCGGTCTTTGCGAGAAGCGTTTTTACGGCTGTCCGATGGCAAACCCATGTTGTTGCCGCAAATGATGCCCTTGGGCGATGTGGATGAAGACGATTTGGCTTTGTCCACATCGGGCACCGCATACAGCCTTGATTTGGCCCCCGCCATGGGCAGCCTGAAACGCACCGTTTTATTGGCTCGTTATGTCATGAAAATGGATTCCGGAACGTCCCCGGATCAAGCTGTGCGCCTGGCCGAAGAACTTGCCAACCTTTTGGATCAAGTGCACACCGAAGGCCTGGATCTGGCCAAACTGCCCGGCTTGGTTCAAGACAAAGAATTGTCTTTGCACTGGGAAAAAACGGTAAAATTTCTATCCATCATCGGCGAGACATGGCCCCAAGTTTTGGCCGCCCAAGGGCTTTTGGATTCCGCTAAGCGCCGCGACAAAGTGTTGCGGGCGCGCGCCCAATCATGGGCTCGAAATCCACCCCAAGGTTTGTTGATTGCCGCCGGTTCAACGGGCACCATTCCCGCCACCGCAGACCTTTTACACATCATCGCCCATTCGCCCCTGGGCAATGTGGTTTTGCCCGGCCTTGACAACCACGCCCATGACGACGTGTGGGCAAATATAGAACCCAGCCATCCCCAATTTGGCATGGCGCAGTTGTTGAAAAAACTGGGTGTAGACCGAACGGATGTCAAGCTGTGGGACGGCGTTCAAGATTCCCACACCCAACGCGCCACGGTGTTAAATCGGGCGCTGGTTCCGGCTTCTGCGACGCATCTTTGGCGCGGGGATGCCTTAAACGATGACGTCCTTGACCAAGGCCTTGACGGCTTAGAACGCGTGGATTGTCCGGGCCCTCGCGAAGAAGCCCAAACCATTGCCTTGATCTTGCGCCAAGCCCTCAACACACCTGACCAAACCTCGGCACTGATCACCCCGGACCGCCAATTGGCGCGGCGGGTATCCGTGGAATTAACACGTTGGGGCGTGGATGTGGACGACAGCGCCGGACAACCTTTGGACCAGACGCCTCCGGGGGCCTTTTTTAATTTGGTGAGCGAAATGGTGGCGGATCAGTTTCATCCCGTAAGCTTGCTTGCGTGCCTGAAACACCCCTTGGCCGCAGGCGGCTTTGCCCCCCACCAGATGCGTTATCAAGTGCGCGCGTTAGAAGCCATTTGCCTGCGCGGGCCCAGACCCGAAGAAGGCCTTGCGGGTCTGGAAGCAAAATTTCGGGTGTTTAACAATGATGCCGATACGTACGCACAAACAAGCCTCAAAAAAATGGGGCTAAAGCCCACCCATGCCCGAAATATTTTGGCCATGTTGCAAGAGGTCTCCACGCCTTTTTCCAACCTGTTGAAAAATACAAAATCCTGTCCCTGTGATTTGTTAACGGCGCATGTGAAATTGTGCGAAGCCTTGGCCCGCACCGACAGCGCCCAAGACGAACGCCATCTTTGGGCCGGGGACGCGGGCGATGCGCTAAGCACGTTTATCGCCGAAGCCCATGAAGCCTTGTTAAGTCTTGGGCCGATTTCTCCCGAACAATATCCAGCCTTAATCAAAGCCTTGATGATGGGGCGCGCGGTCCGGCCGCAATTTGGCAAACATCCCCGTGTGTTCATTTGGGGGCCTTTGGAAGCCCGCTTGCAACGCACCGACATTACGGTTTTGGGCGGACTGAACGAAGGCACATGGCCCGGCGATGTCGAAGCCAGCCCATGGATGAGCCGGCCCATGATGCAGGCCTTTGGTTTGGGCATGCCGGAACGGCGCGTCGGACTGTCGGCCCATGATTTTGTTCAGGCGGCCTCATCCCCCAAGGTATATTTAACACGTTCTGAACGCAGCGGGTCCAGCCCCCAAGTGCCCTCACGGTGGTTGGTGCGGCTAAACACCTTGCTGGGCGACAGGGCCTTGACAAGCCAAGGCCAATGGTTGGATTGGGCCAAACAATTAACCCAGCCTGACGGCCCGCCGCGCCCGTGCAAAGCTCCAAAACCAACGCCCCCCGTCAGCGCGCGACCCAAAAGATTATCCGTCACCGCCATCGAAAAATGGATGCGTGATCCTTATGCCATTTATGCCGGGCGCATTTTAAATTTACAGCCCCTTGATGACATCGACGCGGATGCAAGTGCCGCCGACAAAGGCAACGTCATTCACTTGGTCTTGGAACGTTTCGTCACAGAAAACATGGACAGTCTGCCCGATGATCCCGTAACAGATTTGTTGCGCATCGGTGAAGAAGTGTTCCGCGAAAAAATTGCAAGCCCCGGCGTGAGGGCTTTTTGGTGGCCGCGCTTTAAACGCATTGCCGCATGGTTCGTGGATTTTGAAATCAAACGCCGAACCAACGGCCTTAAGCCCGCCTTGATCGAAGAACGCGGCCAAATTGACCTCAACGATTTCACCCTGTCGGCGCAAGTTGACCGTATGGATTTGGACTCGGGCGGGGGGTTGGTGATTTTGGATTATAAAACCGGGCAAGCTCCGTCCACCAGACTCGTGAACAGCGGCCTTACGCCGCAATTGCCTTTGGAAGGTGTGATTGCCTTGCGCGGTGGATTTAAAAATTTAAAACACGCAACGTCCTTGTCGGGCATGATGTATGTGCGTTTGACCGGGGGCCGGGTCGCGGGTGAAGAAAAACCCATTGGCCTTGAGGGCGACGAAGCCATGCAAAAAGCCGAAGAAGGTCTGCGCAAATTAATTGGTAAATTTCAGCTTCAAGACACACCGTATTTATCGCGTCCCAGACCGATGTTTGAAAGTCGCTTTGGCGATTATGATCATTTGGCGCGGGTCAAAGAATGGACGGGCGAAGGGGATACCGCATGAAAACCTTGAACCGGACCCCGGCCCAAAGTCGCGCGGCCAGACCCGAACATAATGTGTGGGTGTCTGCTAATGCGGGAACGGGCAAAACCCGGGTGTTGGTGGACCGCATCGCGCGCTTGCTTTTGGACGGTGCCCGGCCTGAAAAAATTCTCTGCCTGACGTTTACCAAAACCGGGGCGGCCGAAATGTCGGATCGCATCAGCCGTTTGTTGGGCGCTTGGGCCATCATGGACGACGCGGACTTAACCACGGATTTAACCGCCCTCATCGGGGGCACCCCCAGCGCAGAAAACACCGACACGGCGCGCAAGCTTTTTGCCCGCGTGTTGGATGTTCCGGGGGGCTTAAAAATCCGCACCATCCATTCTTTTTGCGAAAGCCTTATTGGGCGTTTTCCGGTTGAAGCCGGTATCGCCCCCCATTTTTCTGTCATCGACGAACGCACTACGGCGGAACTTTTAAACGATGCCCGCGAACACATTTTGGCCCAAAGCATTTCCGATCCAGACGGTGACCTAGCCGGGGCTCTTACCCACTTGGCGGAACTGGTCAACGAAGATGACTTTACGACCTTGATGCAAGGCTTGACCGGAAAACGCGCGCGCTTAAATGAAGTGGTTGCCCATTACAAAAGCCAGGGCGGCCTGTCCAAGGCCATCACAAAGTTGGTGGGGCTAAACGTCGAAGACTCAGATACCGACACCATTTTAAAAACCGCACTCAAACCCGGGGCCATTGACGAACTTAGCCTCACCCGCGCCGCCAATGCGTTGCTGCACGGATCCCCAACCAGCCAAAAAAATGCTGGCAAAATAAAAGAATTTCTAAACTTAAAAACAGACGCTCGCATTTGTGCTTTCGACAAACTTTACAAAACTTTATTCGTCACCCAAAAAAATGAGCCGGCGTCTTTGACCCGCACCATGACGTCTAAGGGAGCGCGTGATTTCGAACCTGCGCTGGAAGAAATCATGCTCACGGAACAAGACCGTGTGTTGGACATTTTAGAAAAAATTCGGGCCCGCAAAACGGCGGATGCGACGGTGTCCCTCTTAACGGTCGGTCAAGCCATGATCGAAACTTATGAACATTTAAAAGGCGTGCGTGCTTATCTGGACTATGACGATTTGATCGACACCGCCCGGGAACTGTTGTCCACACAGGGCGGGGTGAGTTGGGTTCATTTTAAACTTGATGGCGGCATCGATCATATTTTGGTGGATGAAAGCCAAGACACCAGTCCCGCACAATGGGACGTGGTGCAAAGCCTTGCCACCGATTTTCATTCCGGTCTTGGCCGTCACGAAGAAACAAACGAAAAACCCCGCACGGTGTTTGCCGTGGGCGACGAAAAACAATCCATCTATTCTTTTCAAGGTGCTGATCCTTTAGAATTTGGACGCATGCGCGAACACTTCTCAGTGCGGGCAACGGAGGGCGGACAAAGTTTTCACAAAATTCAATTGATCGAATCGTTTCGCACCGTCGAAGCCGTGTTGCGTGTTGTTGACCGTGTATTCGCCCAACCGGGAGCCTCGGAAGGATTAACCTTTGATGGCAACTTTGTAACCCACAAAACCTATCGTGAAAAACAGGCGGGCCTGGTTGAATTGTGGCCGACATTCAAACCCGAACCCCAAGAAGACGTCGATCCTTGGGATGCGCCGTTGGATTATAAAAACCACCAAAGTGCCGAGCTGCGTCTGGCCAATAAAATAGCCGACACCGTTCAGGGCTGGATCAAAGACAAAGAAATTCTCACCGCCGAAAACCGCCC
>JAESSV010000022.1 GCA_016763895.1 Magnetovibrio sp.
ACAGTTACGTTGGGAAAGAGCTTAGAACCGGCAAGTCACTCAATTCAGTTGTGGGTCAACTGGCGCACATGGGACAACTCAATAAGCTTGTGGCACTCATGGCAAAAGGAGACATGTATTCAGGTTTCGGCACATTTGTTGGGTACATGAAAACACCGCTCCCAACTGCTGTTAAAACCTATATGGATAATATGAGGGTTAACCAAGCTACCGCTGAAGAAGCCAAGCCGTTTACAAAACTTGAACCTGCCAATAGGCGTGCGCTTTATGAGGCTTTTAGGGCTTGCGGACAAGCGCACTGGATTCCCAAATCTCTCTAAGTTAATCACAGTAGAGAAAAATATAAGTAAAATCACTCCCCTTATTTTTAATAAGGGGATTTTTTTTATTGGCCAGCTAAAATGGCAGCAAGTATAAGACCCCGGGTTGACGAAAATGGTTAAATATTAGACAAGTAGGCTTGCAATTCCTCTGCGGCGGTGGTGGAACTGGTAGACACGCAGCGTTGAGGTCGCTGTGGGAGTTGATCCCGTGGAAGTTCGAGTCTTCTCGACCGCACCAAATTTAGAAAACGTTTCGTTTTCATCATATTCAGGCCAGCACCATGGAAGAATGGCGCTGGCCTGAAGTGTTTTGGGATTCGTTAATAGGCTGATCCACGGTATATTTTGAAGGCTTCTTCAGGAGACAAATCTTGAATTTTTTTGAGGCACCCGGTGTGGGCCCGAGACATTTCATTTTTTAACTGGCGTTTGTCTTGCCTAAGCCGGTCTTGGTATTCGATTTCATCATAACGGTTGAGGGGGACAGGTGTTTCGTCACAAACTGTTTGGTCTTCTATGGATGCGGATCGTTGTTTTTCTATGCAGGCATATGGGTCTTGAGCGGATTCGCAATCATGGATCGTCTGGATGGATGTTTTAGAGGCAACTTTTCGACAGTTTCCCTTGTGAATGCGATAGCCCCTTGCCATGGCCTCATCAATTTCAGAAATGACACCATCCAGCTGGATTATTTTTTTTTGCTGATCGTTAAAAGCAGAATCGCGCTCACAGACCAAACGGGCCCGTTCTGGCGCCGACATGGCTTGAAAGTCCTCTAGGGATGCGCAAGCACTTATAATTACAGGTAACATTACGAACAGCGAAAATTTAAAAACTTTATGGGTCAATGTATCTTCTCCGGCTGGACCATTAACTTAGCACACACATCATAATCGTCCATGTTGACAATACCCATATCGCCCAGAAGAAAGTCTGTTTATTATAGCGGGGTATGGTCAAAACCCATGGTGCACCTTGTCCCGGATACAGAACTCTGTTAAACACTCTTTCTAGTGTTGAAAGGCTAATGTTTCTGAGGGGTTAGTGCATTATCCGATACTTTTTACAAGATGGTTTTGAGCCTCTAAATTTGTTTAAAGTTACAACGAGTCTTTAGTTTTTGAGCCAAGTGAAATGGCGCAAGTGGGGAGGGAGCGTAACGTATGACCGATCCGAACCAAGAAGACCGGAGGCCTTTGGCCTTTGGCTCCGTTGAGTTTCCAAATACCAAAGCCAAAAAAACTCACGTTGGTATTCCGCCAGACACGGTGAACGCTGTGATTGAAGCCTTGGGCACAGGGCAAGATCAGCGTGTTCGGGAACTGATGGCGCCCTTGCACTTCGCCGATGCGGCAGATTTGCTGGAATTTTTAAGTGCGGATGGACGTCGTCAACTCTTGGAAATCGCCCATGATGTTCTTGAGCCAGAATTTTATGCGGAATTGGATGAAACGGTTCGTGACGAAGCCGTGGACATCATTGGTTTGGATGCGGTGGCGGAAACCGTTGCCGAACTTGACATTGATGATGCGGTTGAATTTGTTGAAGAGCTAGAAGCCTACGAAAAAAAGCACGTTTTGGACGCTATTCCAGCCGCCGACAGGACCTTGATTGAACAAGGCCTGTCGTACCCCGAAGATTCGGCCGGACGTTTGATGCAGTGCGACGTGATGACGGTGCCAGAATTTTGGAGCGTTGGAGAAACCATTGATTATATGCGCACCAACGCCGCCCGCACCGACACAGAATTAACCAATATTTTTTATGACATCGTGGTCGTAGATCCCAAGCATAAGCCCATTGGGGCGATTCCGTTGAGCATGTTGTTGCAAAGCAAACGGCCTGTTTTGGTCACCAAAATTATGCACCAAGAAATGCGCTTGATTCCGGTTGATATGGATCAAGAAGAAGTCGCGTTTTTGTTCCGCCAACGCGATTTGGTTTCGGCTCCTGTGGTGGGGTCGCACGGTCGCTTGGTGGGCATGATCACCATTGATGACGTGGTCGACGTTATTGACGAAGAAGCCGAAGATGACATCTTGCTTCTGGGTGGTTTGCAAGAGGATGACCTTTATGCGGCGGCGATCGATACCACAAAATCCCGATTTACATGGTTGTTTGTGAACCTTATGACCGCGATCTTGGCTTCGGCTGTGATTGGTTTTTTCCAAAGCACCATTGAACACGTGGTGGCCTTGGCGGTGTTGATGCCCATCGTCGCGTCCATGGGGGGGAATGCCGGCACGCAAACTTTGACGGTTGCGGTGCGGGCGTTGGCCACCAAAGAGCTGACCTCTACGAATGCTTTGCGCCAAATCGGCAAAGAATTTTTGGTTGGGGGAATCAATGGAATTTTGTTTGCGTTTTTGATGGGGGGCGTCGCGTGGCTGTGGTTCTCTTCGCCTAAGCTTGGCCTTGTGATTGGGTTGGCGATGATCATAAATATGTTGATCGCCGGCGTCACGGGTGCGGCGATCCCGATTTTTTTAGAACGCAAGGGCGTTGACCCCGCCTTGGCCAGTAGCGTGTTTTTAACCACGGTTACCGATGTTGTTGGTTTTTTTGTGTTTTTGGGGCTTGGCGCGATGATCCTTCTTTAGATTTTGCGTTGAAGTCGGGACCGCGTATATTTGCAAAACCAATGAAAAACTCGTAAAATTATGCAAGGCCACAGGCGCCACAGTTCTCCGATAGAGAGGCTTGATTTCAATGCCAACGCAGTTGCATCTTAACGAAAATACAGAAATAAAACTCCGCGTTTTGGTCGCTGACCCAACGGTTCAAATGCGAGAAATTATTCGTAATATATTGCTTCATAATATTGGTATAGATGAGGTCGCTGATGCTTCTGATGGCGAACAAGTGCTTGAAATTTTTCAAAATAGTCCGTGTGATTTGTTAATTCTTGACACGGCGATGCGGCCTTTGGGGGGCGTTGAATTGGCCCGGCGCATCCGCAACAATGAAGAAGATATAAACCCCTTTACTCCGATCATCATTATTTCTGATCACCCGCAAAAAAACGAGGTCATGGGAGCGCGTGACGCCGGAGCCACGGAATATCTTGCCAAACCGCTGTCTGCAAAAATATTGGATTTAAGAATCAGGGCTCTTGTTCAGCACCCAAGACCTTACATTAAATCCAAAAGTTTCTTCGGCCCTGATCGGCGGCGTCACATTCCCAACGGCACCAAAAATGATGAACGACGGGTCCATACGCCCAATATCGTTAAAGAGAAAACGTGACTTAAAAAATAATGATGCAGATTTTCTATAAAACAGATATGATGCACTAAGTTCAAAGGGTTGAATGATTTTAAAGAATTAGGCTTTCCCTTTCTGTTTTAAAAAGGTCTGTGTTTTCGTTATGTCCAAGGTCGATATCACCCAGATAAATTTACTGATTGTCGAGGACAATGTTCATTTTCGAATGTTGATGCGGTCTATTTTGCAAGCCCTGGGGGTGAGCAATTTGGAAGAAGCTCAAGATGGGCTTGAAGCTCTGGAACTTTTGGAAACGCAAAGCCCCGATTTGGTGATCGTTGATTGGAAAATGGAAGGCATTGATGGCGTAGAGTTTGTGAAACACATTCGCAGCCTCGACGGTCCAAACCGCTTTGTTCCCATCATCATGGTCACGGGCTACACCGAAACCAGCCTAAAAACAAAAGCCCGCGATGCCGGGGT
>JAESSV010000023.1 GCA_016763895.1 Magnetovibrio sp.
CAGGTATTCGCTGACCTTGGTTTCCAATTCAATGGGCAAGCCGCCCGCGCCCGTAGCACTTTGAAAGCTGGCAAAAAACTGCCACGCCAAGGGAAACACAAAATAATATGCGAGGGCCGCGCCCATAAAAAACAAAAGCGGCGAAGCCACCAAAAACGGCAACAATGCTTTCTTTTCATTTTTATACAGCCCCGGCGCCACAAATTTCCAGAACTGGGCCGAGATAAAAGGAAAACTTAAGAAAATTGCGGCGAAAAAAGCCACCTTTACGTGGGTGAAAAAAGCTTCGTGCGGGGCGGTGAAAATCATCCGTTGCCCGCCGCCCTCTTGAGCCTTCAAAACATCGGCCAAGGGTTGAGCCAGGAAAGAATAAATTTCCCCGGACACGGTGTAACTGGCAAAAAACAGCACCAAAACAGTCCCTAACGCGTACATCACACGCTTGCGCAGCTCAATCAAATGGGCCAGCAGCGGTGCTTTTTCTTCATCCGCCGGGTTGGGTGTTTCTGGATCAATCACGCCTTGGTTTCCTTGGCAGATATCGATTTAGGCCTCGGTTTAGGACTCGGTTTAGGTTTAGATTTGGGCTTGCGCTTGGGCTTCGCTTTGGGCTTAGGCTTAACTGAAGTTACTGGTTTGCGTTTGACCGCCATCCCAATGTTTTCAACTTCACTGGTATCTGCAATAGCGTCGGGCTTCACAATTCCGGCATCAATGGCTTCGCCGATGGTCATCGGGGCCTCTTTATCGTCGGCCTTGCCTGCCTTGTCGGCCTTCAAATCAGCTTCGGTGAGGGTCATCCCCTTGGCCAATTCGCCCGTAGGGTCCACGGCGTTGATCACACTTTGTTTGTAATCGTGGGGATTTCCCACGGAATCTTTTAAGTCTTCGAGTTCGGCTTCACGGACCATTTCGGTAACACCCGCTTGAAATTCACGGGTCATTAACTTGGCTTTGCGGATCCATATGGTGATGTTGCGAATGGCGCGCGGCAGGTCTTTTGGCCCAACAACAATCAGGGCCAAAATCGCCACGATAAAGAGTTCTTGCCAGCCAATATCAAACATAAGCTTAAGGGGCTTTATCTTTGTCTTTGTTTTGGACCGAAGTTTTAACGGATTCCGCTGGCTTATCTTCAATGGCGCTTGGGCCAGAGGCATCGTCAGCCCCACCGTCAGCCCCGTCATCTTCATCCTTTAGGCCCTTTTTAAAGGACTTAAGGCCAGAGCCAAAGTCGCCCATCAATGCAGAGATTTTGCCGCGACCACCAAACAACAACAAGACGATCGCCAACACGATAACCCACTGCCAAATTCCCATAACACCCATGTCGTTATCCTAATAAATCTGAGGGGTAAAACCCGAAAACAAAAAAATCTAAGTCCTTCATACAAAATGACGTCATTTTGAGCAAGGAATCAAGTTAACTTTCTTTTTCATCATCTCCGTCTTTTTCCAGCGCTTTCACGGCACTTTTCACGGCGATCGCAACGGCTCCCATGGCTTCATCAAGTTTATTTGCGGTACTTTTGGTCGCACCGGAAGGGTCCAGTTCAATTTCTGGCCTAGATTTAGGCTCTGTTGGCGGCATCAAAGGAGCCGCGTGAGATTCTGGTTCCATCACGGGTCCGTCTTCAACGTGGTGTTCGACATGTTCGATCTGAGCTTCGCCAAATTTCATGTTTTCCTGGACGTCTTCGGATGATTGCATATCGCCACGCACGGAATAAGCTTCCAAAGCAGGCCTTGCATCCAACAGCCCCATGGCCCGCAAATCTTTCAATCCGGGCAATTGGCTGACACTTTCCAGCTCGAAATGATCCAAAAATCCATCTGTCGTTCCCCATTGCAAGGGCCTTCCCGGCGTATCTCTGTGTCCCCTGGGTTTGATCCAGCCTTCGTCAAACAATAAATCCAGAGTGCCTTTGCTGAGACTGACGCCGCGAATTTCTTCAATTTCACCACGGGTGACGGGTTGATGGTAAGCAATAATGGCAAGGGTTTCGATGGCCGGACGTGATAATTTTCTGGACACTTCGACGTCCAGATTCAAACGCGGCCCTAAATCAGCCGCCGTGCGAAATGCCCACGATCCGCCCCGGCGCACCAAAACGATGCCGCGCTCTTGGTATTGGACCGTCAAAGCCCCAAGCAACGCCTTTACATTTATGCCTTCGGGCAAACGCAACGCCAAATTACGCTGGGTGATGGGCTCGGAACTGGCAAACAACACGGCTTCTAACAAACGCAGGTGTTCGGGGTCAAGGTCGTCGCAAGTCTCATCCAGATCCACCTGATCATCAGGCAAATGGTCAAAAGCTGCATTTGTGGCGGCACTCTCGGCTTCACGATCCAAGGACGCCTTCTGCTTGGTGTCACGGTTTGTCATCGGTGCCATCTTTGATTTTTTTGTCATGGACGAAAGGCTTATCCCAATTCTTCGTGGTTTGGAAATAAATTTCGCCATAAACCCCGTCTTGACGAAGCTGTACCCGCCCTTCTTTGGCCAATTCCAAAATGGCTCCAAAATTGGCGGCCAAAACAGATCGTTTGGTCAGGGGGTTGGTTATATCTGCGGGCAAAAAAGAGGCCAAAGTTTTCCAATCGGGTGTGTAGCCCACCATAGTGCGCATGCGCACCAAGGCGTCTTCGATGCTGGCCAATTCCCAAGACGTTTCGATCTTCAACGTTTGGCCTTTGACCGCTTTGCTTTTTTGCCGCGCGTAAGCTTGGATTAAATCATTGATGTTCGCTTGAAAAACGCTGCGTTGTTTGATTTTAAAGCGTTCAGGGGCCCCTCTGGAATAAAAATCCTGACCCAGTCGCCCCCGCGCCATCAAATCAGCCCCAGCATTTTGCATGGCCTCTAGGCGCTGCAATTGAAATTGCAAGGACTGGGCAAGCTCTTCACCCGAAGGCTCGTCTTCTGAAGACAAATCCGGCAACAACAGGCGAGATTTCAAATAGGCCAGCCAAGCCGCCATGACCAAATAATCAGCCGCAAGTTCCAGGTTGCTTTCGCGGACTTCCTGGACAAACTTCAAATATTGATCCGCAAGTTCAAGAATTGAAATGTGGATCAAATCCACTTTTTGATCCCGGGCCAAGTTCAAAAGAACATCAATGGGACCTTCATAACCGTCAACATCCACAACAAATGGCGCGGTGCGTGGCACTTCGCCAATTTCGTCATTTTGCAAATCCGTAAGGTCTTGTACGCCGTCCGACATTTGTATCCTCTACAAAAGTTATTTAAGCCCTGTAATCGTCGCGATAAGATCTATCACAAACATGGCAGGAGCCCAAATGAGCCACCAAAAAATATTGAAATCAATGTCTAATTTTTTGAGGATCCAAGGCAGTGCAAAAAAGAAAAATATAATGATCATGAAACCAAAATGTTCCAATTTCGCCAACCAAACTGAGAATGGACGCGGCAAAATCCCCACCGCAATCCGCCCACCGTCCAACGGGGGCAAAGGAATAAGGTTGAACACGCCAAAGATAACATTTGCAAACAACAAGTTACGAAGGTTGGCTGCGGCAAGCGGCACAAAAGCATCGGGAACATGAGGGGCTGCGTGCAAAAGCAACCCCGCGAGGATGGCCAGTAAAAAATTGGTGACCGGTCCAGCCGCCGCCACCAAAATCATATCGCGCCGTGGTCGCTTTAAATTTTGAAAAACCACCGGCACAGGCTTGGCAAAGCCAAACATATACTGCCCCCCGCTCACCAACAACAAAATCGAAGGCAGCAAAATGGTGCCAAACAAATCAATGTGCTTAAACGGATTAAAGGTCACCCGGCCGAGGTTTTTCGCCGTTGGGTCCCCCAATTTTGAAGCCACCCAACCGTGCGCCGCTTCGTGCAAGGTGATGGCCAACAAAATGGGGATAGCCCAAACAGACGCGCCCGCTAACAAGCTTTGAAAATCAAAATTCATGGCGATACCAAAGCCCCCAACAATGTCTCGAAGCGGCCCCAAAGCTGGTCCCGACCCTGGTCCCGATCCTGGTCCCGATCCTGGTCCCGATCCTGATCTTGTTTCCCGGCGACGCGGCGGGTTTCGTTGTCGGAAAATCGCAAGAACGCATCTTTGGTCATGAGGTCTGTACCCTTTGCGACGTGTTTCATTTCATCCATTTTGCCGTTGCAATGCAATACAACGTCACAGCCCGCTTTTAAACAGGCCTTAGCCCGGTCTTGCAATCGTCCCGACAAAGCTTTCATGGACAAATCATCGGACAACAACAAGCCCTGAAACCCAAGGGTTGCACGTATGACCTCTTGAATCATCACGGCCGATGTCGTGGCCGGGTTGTGCGCGTCAAATGCGCTGTAAATCACATGTGCGGTCATGCCCCACGGGGCTGAGCTCAAGGCCTTAAAGGGTGCGAAATCAACCTCTTGTAACACTTTTTTGTCCACATCAACAGTGGGCAAATGCAAATGGCTATCGACTAGGGCTCTGCCGTGACCGGGGATATGTTTAATCACGCCATCCACACCGCCCAACGCCAAACCGCGCAGGAAGCTCTCGGCCAAGGTCACGATGGTGCCCAAATCATATCCAAAGGCTCGATCACCGATGATGGGGTCAGCGCCCGATTGAGGAATATCGAGAACCGGTGCACAATCCACCGTTATGCCCAAATCAAACAATTCCAAAGCGATCAATTGTCCTCCGATGCGGGCCGCTTCAACGCCCGCATCCGGGTCACGGGCATATAAATCCGCATAGGCGCGGGCGGGCGGGAATGTTGGCCAATGCGGAGACTTAAGTCGGGCCACACGGCCCCCTTCTTGATCGATTAAAACCGGGGCTTCTTGACGGTTCAAAGAATTTTTCAAGTCTTTCACCAACTGGCGAACTTGATCGGGCGTGTCGCAATTGCGTTGAAAGAGGATAAAACCAAGCGGGTTTGTTCGGGCAAAAAAGTCGCGTTCCGTTTCGGTCAGAACCAACCCCGAACAGCCAAAGATCACAGCAAGCGGATTAGGGTTTGACAATGATACAGCCCACATTTCTGCGGGCCAGTTCAGCGCACACGGCTTTCGCTTCGCCGCGTTTCGCCAGCCAACCGCCACGGACACGATAGAAAATGCCTTTTGTGCCTAAATCAGCACGTTGAATGACCATATCCAAGCCGCCCAAGATATCCACATGTTTGCCCGCCAAACGCTTCCATTCGCCTTTGGCGGCTTGTTCCGTGCGAACGGCGGACAATTGAACCAAATAGCCCAACCCCGCAGGGGCACTCGACAACACTTTTCCAAGCCTAGAAGCACCAAGCCTGGAAGCACCAAGCCTAGAAGCAACAATCTTGGAAGCAACCGGGGCTGGCTTTGCAACTGGCTCTGCTTTTTTTGCAATTTTTGCCACAACAGGCGGTGGTGGCGGGGCAATGGATTGAACGGGTGCGATGATATTTTCCGGTTTTGGAACAACCCGAGCCGGAATCGGCACAACAACCGACGTCGCCGGAACCGCCATCTTCGCAACCACTTTGGGCGGGCTTAAAGGGGCCTCAGCGGGTGGCAACAAACGCTCAATAGTCCCCGATGTGGGAATTTCTGCACTGCCAATCATGCGATTGTAAACGGACTTGTCGCGGTCTGGGACTTTCATGCCGCCGGGATCAGCTGGCTTTTCTTTTAAGCTGAATTGGGGGGCCAAAATCAACGGCACGCCGCCTGCGTTTGCTTGCTCAAAATCATTGCTGTGGGCTTGCAGATACATCCAACCTGCACCCCCTCCGCCCGAAAGAATGACAATAAGCACCACCCACAACCAAAGTCCCCGACCTTTTTCAGGTTGGCTTTTGGCAATCAGCTCAAAATCTAAAAGCTCAGACGCATCGGGTGTATTGTCTTCAATTTGTTCCGGCGAATTGTTCATAAAATCAATATAACTCTAAAAAGTGAAATCTTAACGCATTTCGTTCACAGGCGTGACACCAAACACGGCGAGGCCTGATGCCACAACATTAGCCACTGCGCGGATCATTGCCAAGCGTGCCAATGTTAATTCTTTATCATTGGCGACAATAAAGCGCAGACTTTTGTTGTCTTTGCCCTTATTCCACAGCCCATGAAACTCTGCCGCAACATCGTTTAAGTAAAAGGCAACCCGGTGCGGTTCATGAGCCGCCGCCGCACTTTCAACCATGCGCGGCCATTGCGCCAAGACCTTAATCAAATTTAATTCAGCGGCGTCTACTAGACGATTGAGATCAGCTCCGCCAATAGCCTCATCGGTGATAACGTCTTGGCCCATTTCTTCTACGGCCATACGCATAACGGAATTCACCCGAGCATGGGCATATTGCACGTAAAACACCGGGTTATCACGTGATTGTTCCGTCACCTTGGCAAAATCAAATTCCAGGCCCGCATCGTTTTTACGCGTCAGCATAATAAAACGCACCACATCCTTGCCCACTTTGTCGACCACATCGCGCAAGGTGATGAATGTCCCCGCACGCTTGGACATTTTAAAAGGTTTGCCATTTTCAGACAATGAAACCATTTGGCACAGCTTCACATCCAAATCGCCCTGCCCGCCCGTTAAGGCTTTGATCGCGGACTGCATGCGTTTGACATAACCGCCATGATCGGCGCCCCAGACGTCAATCATAGACGCATAGCCGCGCCTGAATTTATCCAAATGATAAGCCATATCGGTGGCAAAATAGGTCCAAGTTCCATCCGATTTTTGCACCGGGCGGTCCACATCATCGCCAAATTCCGTGGCTTTGAACAACAATTGTTCACGGGCTTGCCAATCATCGGGCAATTTTCCCTTGGGTGGCTCGAGCACGCCTTGGTATAACAAGCCCTGTTCTTTCAAAAAGGCCAAGCCTTCGTCAACCTTGCCCGCGCTGACCAAATCAAGCTCGGACGTAAAGACGTCGTGTTCGACGCCAAGGGCATCCAAATCTTGCTTGATCAAATCCATCATTGCGGCGATGGAAAATGCCTTGAAGTCTTCTAACCATTCTGATTCTGGTGCGTCTTTCCACTTGTCGCCATCACGTTTTGCCAATGCTTTGCCCACCGGGACCAGATAATCACCGGGGTAATAGCCTTCGGGAATTGGACCGATGTCTTCCCCCAAGGCTTCTAAATATCGAAGATGGGTTGACCGCGCCAAAACGTTCACCTGAGACCCCGCATCGTTGACGTAATATTCCCGGGTCACAGAAAATCCGGCTTTGTCCAACAAAGACGCCAAAGCATCGCCAAACACGGCTCCACGGGCATGACCCACATGCATCGGCCCGGTTGGGTTCGCCGAGACGTATTCCACGTTGACCTTTACCCCGCCGCCAAAGGAGCTGTCGCCGTAAGACAAACTTGCGTCCAAAACATCGCGCAAGCGCGCCTGCCAAAAGGTTTTATTCAAACGCATATTGATAAAACCGGGGCCTGCGATTTCGACGGCTTCGACACCGGGCAATGCTTCGGCTTTGGCCGCCAAAAGCACCGCAATTTCGCGGGGATTTTTGTGGGCAGGTTTCGCCAAAACCATGGCCGCATTGGTGGTGATATCCCCATGGCTAAGATCGCGAGGGGGTTCCACGGTAATGCGAGCCACGTCCAAGCCGTGGGGCAAATCACCCGCTGCGACAAGGTCTTCAATAAGGCCGACAATGGCCGTTTGAAAGTGGGTAAACAAGTTCATGTATCGTTAGCCTAACGTAAATTCGCTGGTTCGCGCTTGTAAATCAAACAAACGCTTGTGTTCGTCCAGGGCGTGACGGTCCGTCATGCCCGCGATGTAATCCGCCACCACACGAGCCGTCAGCGCCGTGCTTGGACCGTCTGTGCCCACTTGCCACTCGGTGGGTAGAGTTCCGGGCTCGGTCAAAAACAATCCGAACAAATCTTGAACCACCCGCCGGGCTTTCGACGTCATACGGTTTAGTTTGTAATGCCTGTACATGTTCGGAAACAAGAACTCTTTCAGTTCTTTATCATTTTTTGCCATTTCATCGGAAAAAGCGATTACCGGGGCGCCAAAATTACGGATATCATCCACAGATTGAGGGTTTGCGTCCAAAAGCCGTTGTTTGCTTTCGCACAGGATGTCTTCGACCATGGCCCCGATGGTGCGGCGCACAACTTCATGAACCGTGCGCGAAAAGTCCAAACCCGGGTAAGCCTTGTTAACTTCGGCCACCGTTTTTCCAACAAAGTCCACTTCGCTGATATGGTCCAAAGTAAACAAACCCGCGCGCAAACCATCGTCAATGTCGTGATTGTTATAGGCCACATCGTCGGAAACCGCCGCCGTTTGGGCTTCGCCCGAGGCATAGGTGTGCAAATGCAAGTCATGGTCTTTTGCATATTCGACAATCGCCCACGGCAAGGGGGCTGCCCCTTTTATACGCACCACGGGCCCATTGTGTTTGACCACGCCTTCCAGGGTTTCCCATGTTAAATTCAGGCCGTCAAATTCGGCGTAACGCTGTTCTAATTTTGTCACCACGCGCAAAGATTGGGCATTGTGATCAAAGCCGCCGAAGGGTTTCATCAAGTCTTCTAACGCGAATTCTCCGGCGTGGCCAAAGGGCGTGTGCCCCATGTCGTGGGCCAAAGCCAACGTTTCCGCCAAATATTGGTTCAGGTTCAGGTTTTGCGCCACGGAACGAGCAATTTGCGACACTTCCAAAGAATGGGTCATGCGGGTGCGAAAAAAGTCACCCTCATGATTGACGAAAACCTGAGTTTTGTATTGCAATCGACGAAAGGCTGCGGCGTGAATAATACGATCACGATCGCGTTGAAAACAGCTCCGCGTGGCGCTTTCCGGTTCCGGATAAAGACGACCATGAGAGTCTTCTGGTTTACAGGCGTAGCGCGCTAAATTTTCCATGCCTGAAAGTACCCGCTGGGAACTGCCCTGCCAAGCCTTGAAAAAAGCTTTCATCCCGCTTACATGTATTCCCTGAATGAAAACTGTATACCCGAGGACAAAATGCCAGTGACACAATCCCCCCAACAAGATCCCCACGAAGGCTTAAAAATTGGCGCAGGTGCCGTGACGCGCATTCAACAATTGATCGAAAGTGAAGGTAATCCTGACCTTAAATTAAGAATCAGCATCACCGGCGGCGGATGTTCGGGCTTTCAATATAACTTTAGCCTGGATGAAAAACGCACCGATGATGACTTGGTTTATGAAAATGGCGGCGTGCTTGTCTTGGTTGACGAAACCTCGCTGCCCTTTGTTGACGGCGCCACATTGAACTTTAAAACCGACCTCATGGGGGCCTACTTTACCATGGATAACCCCAACGCCGATTCCACATGCGGCTGTGGCTCATCTTTTTCTGTTTAAGCACATCTTGGACCTCACATGAAAATCGCCACTTGGAACGTTAATTCTTTAAAGGCTCGCAAAGATCATTTGTTAAAATGGCTGGACGCTTTTGACCCGGATGTTGTGTTGCTTCAAGAGCTTAAAGGTCTTGAAGAGATTTTTCCTTTGGCCGAAGTCAATGCCGCAGGATATGAGGCGGCGGTGGTCGGGCAAAAGACCTATAACGGGGTCGCGATCTTATCAAAAACGCCCATAGAAATCACCGAACGCAGGCTGCCCGGCGAAGAAGAAGATGAACAAGCGCGTTATGTTGAAGGCATCGTTCAAGGCGTGCGGATTGGCTGTATTTACCTGCCCAA
>JAESSV010000024.1 GCA_016763895.1 Magnetovibrio sp.
CGCCCTTAACGCGGTAAGCCTCAGTACAGGTAAAGACGAACTTGCCCGATGTGATATCAACCTGGCCGCCGCCAAAGTTGGTGGCGTACAGGCCATCATCCACACTGGCGAGAATTTCGGCCGGGTCTTTGTCGCCCGCCAACATATAGGTGTTGGTCATGCGTGGGATGGGGTTACAAGCAAAGCTTTCTCGGCGCCCATTGCCCGTCGGTTTATCCCCCATCAAGCGCGCGTTCATGCGATCTTGCATATACCCTTTTAAAATACCGTCTTCGATCAAAACGGTATTTTCGGTGGGGGTGCCTTCATCATCAATGGACAACGAACCGCGTTTACCATCCAATGTTCCATCATCAACGATGGTCACACCGGGTGACGCCACGCGTTCGCCCAAAAGGCCTGAAAAAGCCGAGGTCTTTTTGCGGTTAAAGTCGCCTTCCAAGCCATGACCGACGGCTTCGTGCAACAACACGCCCGGCCAGCCCGGTCCCAACACCACCGACATTTCACCCGCCGGAGCCGGCACGCTGGCAAGGTTAACAATCGCCTGGCGCAAGGCCTCGTCGGCAATGTTCTGCCAGCTTTCAGGCGTGATCCACTGGTCATAGGCGGCCCGGCCACCCGCACCAAAAGAACCGCTTTCCATGCGATCACCCGATTCCACCACCACCGATACATTGATGCGCACCAAGGGCCGGATGTCGGACGCGACTTCGCCACCGGGGCGCACGACTTCGATGGCTTGCCAACTGCCCGCCAAGGACACCGATACTTGTTTTACGCGGGGGTCTTTGCCCCGAACATAGGCATCGATTTCAGCCAATAACGTCACTTTGTTTTCAAAAGAAATACAATTGAGCGGATTCTCGTCGTCGTATAATTTTAAATTTGTCCCACACGGAGCCCCGGCCAAAATACCGCCATGCCCCCGCGTGACGGTTTTTACCGTTTGCGCCGCCCGTTTAATGGCTTCTTCGCTGAGTTCAGAAGCATGGGCCAAGCCGGCCATTTCACCCGCCACCGAACGCAAGCCAAAGCCTTGGACCGTATCAAAATTGGCCCCTTTTAGCTGGCCGTCATCAAACATCAAGCTTTCACTTTGGCGGTATTCCAAGAACAGTTCCCCATCATCGGCACCCTGCAAGGCATCTTCGACCACACGCGTCACCCGATCCCGGTCCATGTCGGTGCGTTCAAAGAAAAGATTATGGGTGATGGCGTTGTTGGACATGGTGCGTCTCCGAAGGATCGTGATACAAATTACCTTCATGATATAAGCATAAAATGAATGAACAACAACCATCTTGACGTACAGGCTGCAAAGCTTCATTTTAACACGACGTGGTGATTTGGCCGGCTGGCTTGCGGCCACGTAAAACAATCCGCTAAAAGGCCGATGCGTAAGGATAGTCCTGGCCTCGGCTCGGACTTTTTTTGTACGCCGTTCTGAGGAGAACCATTATGACGACCAAAGATGATAAAACAAAAAACTGGCGACCCGCAACCAAACTGGTGCGCGGCGGCCTTGACCGTTCTCACCATGGGGAAGTTTCCGAAGCCCTATACATGACCCAGGCCTATGCCTATGACAGCGCCGAACAAGCCGAACAAAGCTTTTTGGGCGAGGTCGAACACTATGTGTATTCACGCTACGGCAACCCAACCGTCACCATGTTCGAAGAACGTCTGCGCTTGTTGGAAGGCTCGACCCATTGCACAGCCCTCGCAAGTGGCATGGCGGCGGTTTTTTGCTCCCTCGCCAGCCAGCTCAAACAAGGCGACCGCCTGATCGCGTCAACGGCTTTGTTTGGCGCATGTTTTCACATCATTGCCAATATTCTTCCCAATTGGGGCATTCGCGTTGAATTTGTCGAAGGCACCGATTTAAGCGCTTGGGAAAAAGCTTTATCCACACCCGCTCAAGCGATCTTTATCGAAACGCCATCCAATCCAACCTTGGCTATTCTTGACATCAAAGCGATTTCCGATTTGGCGCACAAAGCCGGAGCCAAAGTGGTGGTCGACAATGTCTTTGCCACCCCTATTTTGCAACGCCCCCTTGAATTGGGCGCCGACATCGTGACCTATTCGGCAACCAAGCACATCGATGGGCAAGGCCGCAGCCTGGGCGGAGCCGTGCTCAGCAATGATGCGAGCTTTATGGACAAGCAACTCACCCCGTTTTATCGCAACACCGGACCAAGCCTCAGCCCGTTTAACGCCTGGATCTTGCTCAAGGGGCTTGAAACCTTGGACCTTCGTGTGGCACGGCAATGTGACAATGCTTTGGACATTGCTCAGTTTTTAGAAGGCCAAGACGCCATCGAACGGGTTTTATATCCAGGCTTAAAATCTCACCCCCAACACGAACTCGCCATGGCCCAAATGAACGGTCGCGGCAGCACCGTGGTGTCCTTTGAAGTCAAAGGCGGTAAAGCGGAAGCGTTTAAAACCCTCAACGCGCTGAACATTATGGACATTGCCAACAATTTAGGCGATGCCAAAAGCTTGGTCACGCACCCCGCCACCACCACTCACCAACGTTTGTCCGATGCCGAACGCGAAACCATGGGCATTCACCCCAATCTGATCCGTTTGTCGGTGGGCATCGAAGACGTACAAGACCTTAAAGACGACTTGGCCCAAGCTCTTTTATCTTAACGGACATCAAATCGGAAAAAACCATGAGCACCAAACTTGACCTTCTCCAAGACCTGATCAAAACCGCCCAAGCCAAGGGAGCCGACATCGCCGATGCCGTTTTTGCCGAAGGCACGTCTTTGTCGCTCAGCTACCGCATGGGTGAAGTGGAACAACTGGACCGATCCGAAGGTCAAGATTTGGGCTTAAGGGTCTTTGTCAACAAAGAAGGTGGGCTTGCCCAGGCCATTGTGTCGTCTTCTGACACCAGCCCCCAAGCCTTGAATGAATTGGCGGACCGGGCCGTGGCCATGGCCAAGTCTGTCCCCGCCGATCCGTATGCGGGCATAGCCGACCCCGACCAATTGGCCACCAACTTTACCGATTTTGATATGTTTGATCCCTGTGAGCCCAGCGCAGACGACCTGAAAGACCAAGCCCGCACCGCCGAAGAAGCCGGACTTGACGTTCAAGGCGTTAGCCAATGCGAAGGCGCCTCGGCTGGATTTGGTCACACCCGTGTCGCCATGGCCGCCAGCAATGGATTTGCCCATGCTTATGAACGCTCAAGCCACAGCCTCAGCGCCTCTATGGTGGCCGGAAAAGGCCAAGGCATGGAACGTGATTATGATTATTCAGGATCCGTTTGGGCCGAAGATTTAGCAAGCGCAGAAGACATCGGACGCATTGCCGGGGAAAAAGCCGTTAAACGTTTGAACCCGAAAAAAGTTAAAACCGGGCAATTCCCCGTGATCTATGATGCCCGCGTATCCAGAACCTTGATCGGACACATGTCGTCCGCCATTAACGGCGCCAGCGTGGCGCGCGGCACATCCTTTTTAAAAGATAAAATGAACGAGCTGGTTTTTGCCAAAGGCGTCAACATCATTGATGACCCCCACCGCTTGCGCGGATTGCGTTCGGCGTCTTTTGACGATGAAGGCCTGGCCACCACCAAACGCAATATTATCGACGATGGACGCCTGACCACGTGGTTCTTGGATTTGCGGTCTGCCAAACAATTGGGGCTAAAATCCACGGGCCATGCCTCACGCGGGGTGTCCAGCGCGCCTTCGCCGTCAAGTTCGAACCTGTATTTGGCCCCCGGTGCGCAAACGCTGGACGATATGATCAAGGACATCACACAAGGGTTCTTTGTCACCGAATTGATTGGCATGGGTGTCAGCGGCATCACCGGGGACTATTCCCGTGGCGCCAGTGGATTTTGGATTGAAAATGGCGAGTTGACCTATGCCGTTTCCGAAGTCACCGTGGCGGGAAACTTGCTCGATATGTTCAAGACCCTCACCCCGGCCAGTGATTTGGAATTTCGCCATGGCCTTGATGCGCCCAGCGTCCGCATCGATGGTCTCACCATAGCCGGAGTTTAAGAGGAAGCCGCCGTGAAACTTCACAAACGCATCCTCAATATCAATTGGGTCCAATCCATCATCACGGGATTGGCCGCCGCTTATTTGCGTTTTGTGCGGTTCAGCGGGCATTGGGAAATGCGCGATTGGCACAACATCCAAGATGTCATTGATCAAGGCAAACCCGTTGTGTTGTGTTTCTGGCACGGGCGTTTGTTGGCTAAAATTTTTGGCTGGCCCAAGGGGGCTGTGGCGTTGCATCAATTGTCGACCGCACACAGGGACGGCAAATTGGCGGGCAAAACCTATCAACGTTTAGGCCTCATCCCCGTTTGGTTGGAATCCAAAAGCCCCACCGAAGCCACCCGAAAAATTGTCAAAATTCTGAAAGCTGGGGGCGTGTGTTCCATCACACCCGATGGCCCCAAAGGCCCCCGTCAACGGATGCAAATGGGGGCTGTTAATATGGCCCGCATGGGCGGTGCGTACCTGGTGCCGGTCAGCAGTTCCGGTTCGCGCATGAAAATCTTAAGCCGTTGGGACCGCATGCAAATCCCTTTGCCTTTTGCCCGGGGCGCTTTTCAAATGGGTGAGGCCATCGAAGTCCCCCGCAAAGCCAGCGCCGAAGAGCTTGAAGCCATCCGCATCCGCATGGAAGACAACCTCAACACACTCACGCGAAATCTTGACAAAGAATTTGGTCAACCGACACCAGAGCCAGCAACCCTTGAAGAGGTCTCCTCATGAAGCTCACCCTTTACCGCATGGTAACCTCGCTTGGCGGGCCTTTCATCCGTTATTATTTGAACCAACGTTTGAAGACCGGCAAAGAAGACCAAGACCGTTTTGAAGAACGCCTTGGCATTGCGTCATTGCCCCGCCCGGCGGGAAAATTGATGTGGATTCATGCCGCCAGTGTGGGGGAATCTTTATCGGCTTTGCCGCTGATTGAACGCTTTTTCCAAGACCATAAGGACTGGCAAATATTGGTCACCACAGGCACGGTCACATCCGCCCGATTGATGATTGAACGGCTGCCTAAAAATGCTCGCCATCAATTTTTGCCCGTGGACCGCGTGTCTTATGTGCGGCGCTTTTTGGAACATTGGCAACCCGACCTTGCGCTTTGGGTGGAATCAGAACTGTGGCCAAATTTGGTGATAGAATCCCGCGCCCGCGCGGTGCCCATGGTGATTTTTAACGGGCGCATGTCTGAACGATCTTTTGTCGGCTGGACCAAACACAAAGCCATGATCCGAAGGCTGTTGAGTGCCTTTAAAATGATCCTCGCGCAAAGTGAAGTCGATGCTGAACGGTTCTTGGAATTGGGCGCAAAAAACGTCTCAACCCCCGGAAACATAAAATTTTGCACGGCTCCTTTGCCCGTAGAAATCAATGCTTTTGAAAACCTCAACCAACATATTGGCGCGCGTCCGGTTTGGTTGGCGTCGTCCACCCATGACGGTGAAGAAATTTTGTGCGGGAACCTTCACGCGGATTTAAAAGACCACATCGAAGGACTTCTCACCATTATCGTGCCCCGTCACCCCGAACGTGGCGAAGACGTGCGCGACCAATTAACCAAAATGGGGTTAAACGTAGCCTTGCGGTCTCAAAACCAAGACATCACGTCTTCAACGGATGTTTATGTCGCCGACAGCATGGGCGAACTGGGGCTATTTTACCGGCTGTGTCCGGTTGTCTTTATGGGCAAAACCTTTGCCAAGGGCGGCGGGCAAAACCCTATCGAGCCGGCTCAATTGGAATGTGCTTTGGTGTTTGGACCAGACATGGGAAATTTTGCCGACAGCGCAGACAAGCTGATCAAGGCCAAGGGCGCGTTCAGCGTGACAACCCCCCAAGACCTTGCAAAAATGATAAAGACTTTATTGTGTGATATAAACAAACAAACAAAAACAGCCCAATCCGCCCACACGGTTGCCACATCAGAAGCTCATGTTCTGGACCGTGTGATGGAAAAACTAGCCCCGTTCCTTGAACGCGGCGGAGATACTTAAACATGCAAGCACCTGAATTTTGGGATCGAAAAACAGGGGGGTTTTTGCCTTCCTTGTTGCGTCCTATTGGCTGTGTTGTTTCCGGCTTGGCGGCTTTGCGTCAAAAACGAGCAACCCCGTTTAAAGCCTCGGTCCCCATTATTTGTGTTGGGAACCTGGTGGCGGGCGGAGCCGGAAAAACACCCGTAGCTCTGGACCTTGTCGCCCGGCTCAAGGCAAAAAACATTGTCGTTCACGTGGTGATGTTGGGATATGGGGGAACGGAACTTGGTCCCACCCTTGTTGATCCGGACGTTCACGACTCAATCAAAGTTGGTGATGAAGCTTTGTTGTTGACCAGAGTTGCCCCCACCTGGGTCAGCGAAGACCGCAAAGCCGGGGTGCTTTCAGCCATCCATGCCGGAGCCGAAATCATCGTTTTAGACGACGGTTTTCAAAACCCATCCGTTCACAAAGACCTATCGTTATTGGTTGTGGATGGCGGGTATGGATTTGGCAATGGGCGGGTGATGCCCGCAGGGCCTTTGCGCGAAACCACCAAGGCTGGCTTTGAACGCACCGACGCCGTGATCTTGTTGGGTGCGGATGAAGCCGATGTATGGGGCCGGGTGAAGCGATCGGCTCGCAAAGACTTGCCGATCTTGCGCGCCCATATTAGGCCGACAAAAGACGCCCAAGCCTTAAACGGAAAAGAAATCTATGCGTTCGCGGGAATTGGTCGTCCGCAAAAATTCTTCGATACCTTAAACCACATCGGTTGCAAGCTGGTGGGGTCTAAATCTTTTGATGATCATCATCCCTATTCCCAAACGGACCTTGAAAATATCATCGAGGCCGCAGCAGGGGCGACAATTGTCACCACAGAAAAAGACCTGGTGCGCATTCCAGAAGCCTTTCAAAACCAGATGCAAGCCGTCGACATCACCCTCAGATGGAAAGAGCACCAAGCCATAGATTCCTTGCTCAGCAAAGTGATGAAGAATGACCCACAAGGTTGAACCCATCAGCCACCGCAATGTCAAAGTGTTGGATTATTTCAGCGCGGGCGCAGCCTACCTCGCCATTTTTTTCATTCGCATGTTGCCGTTCGCGTGGGCTTCTAATCTGGGTGGGTTTTTAGCGTCATGCCTAGGCCCCTTTCTTAAAAAATCCAATGTGGCCCGCAAAAATCTAAAGGCTGCTTTTCCAGAAAAATCCGAAGCCGAAATTGAAGCCATCGTGCGCGAAGTTTGGTCCACCTTGGGCCGCGCCGGATTTGAATTTGCCATCATGGATCGCTTGCTCAAAGGCAAAGACAGAAACCGCGTGGAAATTGAAGGCGAAGAAAATTTACAGGCTGCGTTGGAAACGGGCCAACCGGTGCTTTTTTTCGGCGCGCATTTTGGCAGCTGGGAACTGATCCCCATGTCGACCCTGTTGTTGGATTTTAAAGCTCACACCTTTTACCGCGCGCCCAACAATCCGCTGTTGTTAAAGCTGTTCACCGCCCGAAATATTCGCGGCGAAGCCATTCCCAAAGGCAACCCCGGTGCCCGGCGCGCCATGCGATTGTTAAAAAAGGGCCAGAATTTAGGCTTGTTGGTGGATCAAAAACTCAACACAGGAATCCCCGTGCCGCTGTTTGGCCGAGACGCCATGACCGGAACCGCGCTGGCCGAATTCGCGCTGCGCTTCGACGCCCCCATGGTCCCCATCCGCTGTACAAGATTACCCGGTGCCCGCTTTAAAATGTCCATCCTCCCCGCCCTAAACATCACCAAAACAGGCTCCCGCAAAGACGACATCAAAACCATCATGACCGACGTCAATGTCATGCTCGAAAGCTGGATAACCCAACACCCCGGCCAATGGCTATGGCTACACAACCGCTGGCCGGATTAGGGATGACGTTACGTCTTCGTGTATTTTAACGAAATGTTCAGGGGAATAATGGCACCTTATGCACTTAAAGGCGTATAATGGCTCACCATTCCTTTTGAAGGCAGAAGATTTAAAATGGCGCAAAATTCAAGCATTGAATGGACGGATGCGACGTGGAACCCCGTCACCGGCTGCACTAAAATAAGTGCGGGCTGTGACAATTGTTATGCCGAGCGATTTTCCGAACGGTTTCGGGATGTTCCCGGACATCCTTTTGAAAGTGGATTTGATCTAACCCTCCGCCCTGCTCGCCTTGAACAACCCTTGTCGTGGAAAA
>JAESSV010000025.1 GCA_016763895.1 Magnetovibrio sp.
ACGACCGTGGACAGTTTGATGTCAGCCTCGGCTTATGATGCATCCACCGATGTCTTGGGCGATTTGGCACGGGCCATTTTGAGCCAACGTGAATTGCAAGTCGGTGGCAATGAAGTCACTTTGGAAGGCATGGTTCGCGAAATGATGAAACCATTGTTGAAAGAATGGCTGGATCAAAACTTGCCATACTTGATTGAACGCTTGGTGAAGAAAGAAATCGATCGCATGATCAACCGCGCCGAGCACTTGGATTGATCTTTTGGATTAATATTTTGGATTGATCTTCACGATTGTCTCATTAAAAACGCCGCTCAGGGTTTCCCGGGCGGCGTTTTTGCTATAGAAATCAAAACATAATTCCCTTTTGCTATTTCGGATCTCAAAGCATGCCCTTAGAAAAAAACTATTCGCCCAAAGAAGTTGAAGAACGCATTTATGAACAATGGGAAAGCTCAAATGCATTCGCGTGTGGAAAAACAGCAAGCGATGAGACTTATACCATCGTTATTCCGCCACCCAACATCACCGGCAGCCTGCATATGGGCCATGCCTTGAACAATACGCTTCAAGACATTTTGATCCGTTATAACCGCATGTTGGGCAAAGACACCTTGTGGCAACCGGGCACCGACCATGCGGGCATTGCCACGCAAATGGTTGTCGAACGCCAAATGCAAGCCGAAGGCATCACCCGGCATGATTTGGGCCGTGAAAAGTTCATTGAACGGGTTTTGGACTGGAAAGCCGAATCTGGCGGTAACATCACCAAACAATTGCGCCGTTTGGGGGCCTCGTGTGATTGGGATCGGGAACGGTTCACCATGGATGCGGGCTTGTCCAAAGCGGTGCAAAAGGTTTTTGTCCAATTGCACAAAGAAGGCCTGATTTACCGTGACAAGCGTCTGGTCAATTGGGACCCGTTGTTGCACACGGCAATTTCCGATTTAGAAGTCGAAAACAAAGAGCAAACCGGCAAAATGTGGTACTTCAAGTATCCCATAGAAGGCCAAGACGGAAAATTTGTGACCGTGGGCACCACACGCCCCGAAACCATGCTGGGCGATACCGGTGTGGCGGTGCATCCCGATGATGACCGTTATACGGACTTGGTTGGCAAGAATGTCGTGTTGCCTTTGGTGGGCCGTTTGATTCCCATCGTGGCCGATGATTATGCCGACCCCGAAAAGGGATCTGGTGCGGTTAAAATTACACCGGCCCACGACTTTAATGACTTTGATGTGGGCAAACGGTGCAAGTTAGACATCATCAACGTGTTGGATCACAACGCGTGCATGAATGACAACACACCGGAAAACTTCCATGGTTTAGACCGTTTCGAAGCCCGCGACGTTGTCGTGAAGTTGATGGACGGCTTGGGTCTTTTGGAAAAAATCGAAGAAAACCCCATGACCGTGCCCTATGGCGATCGATCTGGTGTTGTTATCGAGCCTTGGTTGTTGGATCAATGGTTTGTCGATGCCAAGGTTTTGGCAAAAGACGCCATCAAAGCGGTTGAAGACGGGCGGACCACGTTCCATCCCAAAACATATGAAAACACCTATTTCGAATGGATGCGCAACATCCAGCCGTGGTGTGTGTCCCGACAAATTTGGTGGGGTCACCAGATTCCGGCTTGGTATGGTCCAGACGGA
Source organism: Magnetovibrio sp. (assembly GCA_016763895.1). GTDB lineage: Bacteria > Pseudomonadota > Alphaproteobacteria > Rhodospirillales > Magnetovibrionaceae > JANLGW01. Next base: position 1,653 of record JAESSV010000025.1, read on the forward strand.
ACGCCATTCGTTGAAAACTCTGAAGCTGACGCCCAAGTTGCCGCCGACAAACATTATGGGAAAAGCGTAAAAATTGAACGCGATCCAGACGTTTTGGATACGTGGTTTTCGTCCGCACTGTGGCCCATGTCAACGTTGGGCTGGCCGGATGATAACCCGGATGTTGGCCGTTATTATCCAACAGATTGTTTGGTTACGGGCTTTGACATCATCTTTTTCTGGGTTGCCCGGATGATGATGATGGGGCTGCATTTCATGGACGAAGTGCCGTTCAAAGACGTCTACATCCACGCCCTTGTGCGCGATGAAAAAGGTCAAAAAATGTCCAAGTCCAAGGGCAATGTGACCGATCCTTTGGACCTGATCGACCAATTTGGTTCGGACGCAGTGCGCTTTACCATGACCGCCCAAGCGGTGCAGGGCAGGGACGTGAAGTTATCCATCAGCCGCATTGAAGGCTATCGCAACTTTGTCACCAAAATTTGGAACGCCGCTCGTTATGCGGAAATGAACGAATGCGTGCCAAGTGCGGATTTCGATCCGGCGGCCGTTCAGTTGACCGTGAACCGTTGGATTATTGGCAAAACGGCTGAGGCTGTGTCTGCGATTGAAAAATCCATTGAAAATTACCGCTTTAACGAAGCCGCCGACGCGGCCTATCACTTCACGTGGGGGCTGTTTTGTGATTGGTATTTGGAATTCACCAAGCCAATTTTGAACGGTGATGATGACGCGGCTATTTTCGAGACCCGCGCCACCATGGCGTGGACACTTGATCAAATTTTGCACATGCTGCACCCCATCATGCCCTATGTTACCGAAGAACTGTGGACGCAAATCACGGATCGCGACGGCATGTTGATGCTCACCGCGTGGCCGAATTTAAAAGGTTTGGAAAACGCCCAAGCCGCAGCCGAAATGGATTGGGTCGAACGCATCATTTCATCCGTGCGCGCTGTGCGGTCTGAAATGAACGTGGAACCCAAAGTCAAAGTCACCTTGTTGTTGAAAGACGCCAGCGAAGAAACTTTGGCGCGCTTGGACACCCACCGGGACTTGATCCACCGCATGGCCCGCGTTGAAACGTCCGGAGCCCTAGAAGGCCCGGTCGAAAAGGGTTCCGTGTCCACCGTGTTGGGCGAAGCCACCTTGGTCTTGCCCATGAGCGGCGTCATCAACGTCGACGCCGAACGCGCACGCTTGGAAAAAGAAATCGCCAAGCTGACCCCCGAAATCATGAAGTACGAAAAGAAACTTTCCAACCCAGGCTTCACGTCAAAAGCCCCCGCTGCTGTTGTTGAAGAACAACGCGTGCGCATGGAAGGCATGAAGTCGGAAAAAGCCAAGCTGGAAGACGCATTGGGACGGTTGGCGGAGTTGTAATCGCCTCGTTAATAAGGCAAGATTATAAAAGGGGTGCAGTCTATTTATAGGCCGCATCCCTTTTTTTATGAGTCTGGGTTGTCGGCTTGCTTGGAAAGGAAACGGTTATGACAGACGTAAAATGCTCTGAAAAGCATGACACACTGTATCACTACACCAGCATGGAGGGCTTTATTGGCATTATGGACACGCAGTCTCTGTGGGCTACGCATTATTTAAATCTAAATGATTCCTCCGAGTTCTCTCGTTTAGCGCCGATCCTAACAAAATTACTTGTTCCTACCGCGAAGCAGGTGGTTAAGGATCTTCTGTCAAAAGGGGATCTTGCTATTAAAAGAGAAATTAAAAAATATGGGAATTGCCATGCTTTTGTTCAACGTGTGGTCAATGATCTGGTAAATGCTCCTTTTGACGGAGCATTTACGCCCATAAATGGAAACAACTATCCAATATTTGAACCATTCATCACCTCATTTTGTAGCCATATTAAGGATGATGAGTATATTCGTAAAAATGGTCTTTTAAGCATGTGGCGGAGTTATGGAGACGGCGGTGGCGTGGCGTTGGTTTTTAAGACTGCTGAAATTGAGGATATTATTGTTCAAGAGAGGGAACGTTTTGGCTATTCATTTCTTAAAATCGGAGTTGTTGTCTATGAAACAGACCGCGAGTTATTTGATTCAGAATTTGATACATTTATTAAAGATGCGAAGGAAATTCTGTTGCAACACCTCAGTGGAGGTAGCCCCAACTTAGTTGGTTATATACGTTTATATTTGGACTGTGTCTCAAGGTTAAAACATCAGGCCTTTCAGGAAGAACGAGAAGTTCGCATTGTTGCCATGCCGACCAATGTAAAGGGCGTAAGTCCAAAAGACCTTAAAATCAACAAAATAAGGCTTCCAGATTTTAAAGATAAAGTTAAGCAGAAACTACCGTACTTGAACCTATTTGACGATGGGGTATCTCGGCTGTTGCCGATCCAAAAAATCATTGTCGGGCCACACCGCGATCAACAAGAACGCTGTGAACAAATCAAACGGGCCACAAAATCTCTAAGGAATGTTGAAGTGACGTGTTCAAAGACGCCGTATATTGAGGGTATAGTGACTGAGCAGGGGGATGGTTAAGGAGAGGTTCTGTTTCCATAAAACAGAACCAACCCCATCAGGATTCTTTACAAAGTCGACAAGGCCTTTTTTCAAGCCTTCATCGACAAACGGCATCCATTGGAAGAGCAAGCCTTTGAAAATGAAATGGCTAGGGACGCTGGGCATGAAGGCTGGAAGTGGTGGAGTTACGATGCAGATAAACGGATCTATTTTTGGCAAGATCTCAATGATGACGGTGTTGATGATGTGATAATGGTTTTTCAACATTCTTCATATTGTGGCACCGTCGGATGTGATGCCTATGTTTTCCTTTCAAAAGATAATGCATCGTTGGCGTCTGTTGGTTCTATAACCATTGATTTAAACACTGTGAAGGCTGGAAAGCCCTTGCGGTCTGGTACGATGACCATTTATGCCAAGGACGAGTGTTTGTTGTGGGCGGGTGAGCGGTACACAAAAGTATTTTCCCCGTCTGAATTGTTAGACGGTCTTGATAACTGGGACCCTCATGCCTGCGGGAGCCACTACAGTTCAAGTTACTTAAAAAGGAACTCAGATTGCCAAGAATGCCATTCGCTGGATTGATGAGGTTTAGCGATATTTTCTTAGCCGGGCTGACCCAAACAGCTTTTTTTGAAACGTTCGGCCAATTGAGGGAGCTGTTGAGCTGGAACCGTAATCGGGCGTTTTGGGAACGTGTTTTCAATAAATGAATTGAAACATTTTTGGAGCTTGAATTTTTGTTGGTGGAATTCAACAGTGTTGTTAATCGTCACGGAAACAAGCTTTTTTTCGCTATTTGTTGGGCTAAACATATACTGAGCCGAACCAAAACAAGGTGGGTTTGCCTGACTTTCAAGGTCAATATAGGGTTCAACGGCAATCAATCCGCTCGAGCGATAAGGCTGGCCGTCTTGAATTGCTCCGGATTCAAAACGGGCAATGCGATTATCATCAAGATTAAATAAATCGTAAGACGTTATGGATTGCGATATTTTAAGTTGTTTTTCTGTTATGTTTTCAACATATGCGAGGCCCTTGTTACAACGGTCCCCATAACCATCAACCCATATGTTTTTGACCTTCCCACCATCAAAAAGTTCAAGGTAGATGAGATAAGAGTTTTTGCCAGATCCCCCCATCTGTTCAACAACCCGATAATTGGTGAGTTTTTTGCCATAGTGACCCGCTTGATCCATCTGGAAAGATTTTTGAAAAGCCTCTCCCCAGCTTGGCAACACAACATATTTTTCCTTTTTATCCGTTGTGAAGACGGGAATGTAATCCAGTAATTTCACACAGGCCGGTAAGTTAAAGATTTCATCTTTAGCCTTGCTCTTTGTCAAATATAGGCAATACGGGTTGGGGATAAGGTCGCTTTTGTCCTGAGGGCTTCGCCTAAAAAATGTTTCTTTGTTTGCCG
>JAESSV010000026.1 GCA_016763895.1 Magnetovibrio sp.
AGGAGAAGGGCCATCGCCCGACCACCATTTAACAAAAAGCCGACCATTTCTGGTCCCCGTGTCAATGAACGTATCGAAGCCGCTGAAGTCCGTGTTGTTGGACCCGAAGGTGAAATGATTGGCGTGAAGCGAACAGCTGAAGCCGTCGAAATTGCCGCCGAATTTGGCCTTGATCTCGTTGAAGTATCTCCGAATGCGGACCCGCCCGTTTGCAAAGTGCTCGATTACGGCAAATACAAGTACATCGAGCAAAAAAAGAAAAACGAGGCAAAGAAAAAGCAAAAAGTTGTTGCCATCAAAGAAATTAAAATGCGCCCCAGCATTGATATCCATGACTATGGAGTCAAGATGAAGGCTGCTCATAAGTTCTTGGCCAACGGCGATAAGGTCAAAGTGACCATCCGCTTTCGCGGCCGTGAAATGGCTCACCAAGATTTAGGGCTTAAATTGCTGGTCCGCATGCGTGACGAGTTCGAAGCCATCACCAAAGTCGAACAGATGCCCAAATCCGAAGGCCGCATGATGACCATGGTGCTTTCTCCCAAATAGACCTGTTACATCGTATCATCAAAATCCCTGCTGGAAACGGCGGGGATTTTGTTTTAGGGGGGCAATTGGACGTCTAAAATGTCGGTGGCCCGGCCTTGGGTGGCGTCGATCAGGTTCAAAGCCGCCATAAAGGCGAAATCAACAAGCCCCGTCAACCAACAACGCACACGGCAATCGTTGTTCGGCGCGTTGATGTTTGCTTCTTGAGCGGGTTTGGTCTTCGGCAAGAAAAATCGCGTTCAGTTTGTCCGAAAAAGCGGGGGATTTCTGGATATGATCCGCCAATAAAAACACTTGAGGAGCCGATGCTGAGACAAAATTTTGACAACAAAAGTGACAGCCCTTTGCGCTCGCGATCAAATCATCGGGAAAATTGTGCCTCATGGATCGTTCTTGAATGTCTTGAACATAGGTGGCTGCGGTGCTTGCCCGAGCAGAATTTTCGGGGCGGCCCAAGATTTTGACCAATTGACGGGCAAACAGCACCAGTTTAACGTCCAAGGTATTAAGGCTGAGCCCTTTTTTTGCGAAACCGAGCCGAAGCCTCTTTTTCTAAAATACGGCGTTGTTTACGGTCTCTTGTCATATTTTCCGCATCCCTGTATCCTTGTTCTTATAAAGACAAGCAAAATCAACTTCCTGACCCAATCTATCCTTATTGATCAAGAAAGATTATCGTACAAATGAATGAAACTGAAATATTTCCTTGGAACGAATATTTTGAAGTTGGCGTCGAGCAAAGTGACGTGCAACACAAACGACTCGTTAAAATCATCAATGAAATATGCTTTTGTGCGTTATCATCTCACAATCATGACGAAATCATTGATGATTTGTTTCAAAAGCTCATTGATTATACAAAGTATCATTTTTCATGGGAAGAACGCTTTTATCAAGCCAATAAGCTTCCGACCGAAATTTTCGCGCGCCACAAAAACAATCATGACGAATTGATCGATCAAGTTAAGACCTTGAAACAAAAATATGACGGTGACGGGAACAAAGATGCCAACCTCGAAGAAATATTAACGACCCTGGTGGTCTGGCTCACCCATCATATTTTAGAAGATGACATGCGCATGTGTTTGATCATTAACAATATAAAAAGCGGCTTGAACGCCGAAGATGCCGTCTATCAATCGGTCAAAACCATGGAAGGCCCCAAAGGGACCATTTCCCGCGTGATGAGCTCCATGATGAATGTGTCCAGTTCAAGTGTCTTAGAGCTGCGGCGCGAGATATCATTTCGCAAAAAACTTGAATTAAAACTCACCGAAGAAATATCCTTTCGCAAAAAGGCGGAAAAGAAATTAAAGCACCTTGCCCAACACGATGCGCTGACGGATTTGCCCAACCGCTATCTTTTTGCACAACTGTGTATATCCGCGCTCAAGACGGCAAAACGCAGCAAGCTTGAACAGGCCATTTTGTTTATCGACATTGATGGATTTAAGGTCATTAACGACACCCTAGGACATCAAGCGGGCGATAAATTGCTGATTTCCATAGCTAAACGGTTGAAGAAATGCATCCGTGAATCTGATATTGTCGCCCGCATCGGGGGCGATGAATTTACAGTTCATCTCAACGGAACATGCAAGTCCACAGATGCAACATTGATTGCGGCCAAGATTATCGCCGCCTTATCTCAACCTTTTGACCTTAAGGACGGCACCGCCAACATCGGGGCCAGCATTGGCATCAGCCTATATCCCAGCGATGCCAAAGACGTTGAAAGCCTTGTTAAGTGCGCAGATGCCGCCATGTACACGGTTAAAAAATCAGGAAAAAATGGGTTCAAGCTGTTTTCAGAACTTTAACAAACAACTCAAACACCGATGGTCGGGGCCTAAATGCATTTGTAAATCTTTGCCCCCGCGCCCTCGGCTCTGTATTTTACACAGCCCGCTCTGTTTTATTTATGAAGCTCACGCCAGTTTTGGGCCAGGTTTTGGGCCTGGTTTCGGGCCTGGTTTCGGGCCAGGTTTTGGGCCAGGTTTTGGGCCAGGTTTCGGGCCAGATTTCGGGCCTGAGATATTTGTTCAGGGGTCATTTCCCCCTCAATTTGGTGCCTGTATTTGACCACAATCTCATTTTCTTTTCCCTGAGGGATGCTCCACCACTTAAGAGCTTGTTGTTCATCACGACCGACACCGATCCCCTTTAAATACAAAAAACCCATAATATTTTGAGCAAATACATTCCCCTGCTGTGCCGCAAGGCCATACCACTTCGCCGCCGCCTTTTTGTCTTGGGGCACACCTCGACCATCGGCAAGCATTTCAGCATAGTACACTTGAGCCAAGGGGTTTCCCGACTGAGCAACTCTTGCGAATAGGTCTGCGGCAATCTCTTCACTTTTCGGAATGCCTTGTCCATATTCATATATCGTCCCCATGTTTAATATGGCGGGAAGGTATCCTTGGTATGCAGCGCGCAAAATCCAATTGATCGCGACAGCTTGATCAAAACCATCCTGATGAAGTCCGTGATTTTTGATCCCTAAATTATTTTGAGCCGCAGCATGCCCTTGTATCGCAGCTTGCCGATACCACCAAAGCGCCGTTTTCGTATTCATCTCTACGCCACGCCCGTATTCATATATCAAGCCCATATTGTACTGCGCCACAGCATCCCCCTGTTCTGCTGCTGCCCGATAGTAATGCTCTGCTGTTGCATCATTTTTTGGAACGTTAAGGAGCTTGCTATTGTCCAGAGCTCCGACCTGGAATTGAGGCGCAGAAGCTCCAAACAAAGAGGATCGAGCCGTCATACGGATCGATTTCATATCGTCTTGTTCAACACCAAGACCATGCTGATACATAAAGCCCATGCTGATACATAAAGCCCAATTGACGTATGGCTTCCAGGTCTCCTTGCTGCGCGGCACGGTTAAACCACTTTAAAGCCTGAGAATTATCATTTGGGAAGACAGTACCAGAAAAGAATTCACGGCCCATAGTGAATTGACCATAAGCATTTTTTAACGCTGCTGCTTGCCTGAAGGCTTTCAAAGCCGCCAATTCATCCTCTTGAACATCGGTGCCCAAAGCATATAAATAACCAAGCTCAACAAAAGCTGATGAATTGTTCCTGTATCCAGCTTTTTCAAACCATTCGATCGCCATTTGAATATCTTTGGGCGTGCCTTGACCCAGAGAATACATCATGGCCAGTTTATATTGTGCGGTCGCTTTCCCAAGATGCGCTGCACTGTCATACCAGTGCAGCGCAATCCTGTCGTTTTGCTCAATGCCTAGCCCATATTCGTACATCTTCGCCAACTCTAGTTGAGCTTGAGCGTGCTGTTGTTTTGCCGCAAGGGTATACCAAGCCACAGCATCCGAATCACTTTGAGTGCTTTTGAGGTCATTATCACCTCCGCGCCCAAGTTCAGCGAGCAGCCCCATAAAGAACTGAGCATTTGCATCGCCCTCATTCGCCAGGGGTTCAAATTCATGCTTGGCAAGCTTATATTCGTTATTGCGATACGCCTCTACACCTTTTTGTAAGTCTGCGGACAGGACTGGTTCTGCACAGAAAAGCAGGATTAAAAAAAACGGTATAGAGATTATTGGTTTCATCAACAGAACCCTTATTTCGATTAATAGACTTGCTGCTGAGCATCTTATAAGGGATTGATCTTTTTTGAAA
>JAESSV010000027.1 GCA_016763895.1 Magnetovibrio sp.
ATTGTTGCGGAGCTTGAGGAAGCGCATAAAATTTACCCGGATGTTGGCGAGACGGCACCAAATAATCACGCGCGCCTTCCGGAGAAGACGCCGTCAAAATTGGCGTTTGCATTTCCAAAAACCCTTGGTCGGTCATGCGCGTGCGAATGGATGAAATCACCTTGCTGCGCAACACGATGTTGGCGTGAACTTTTTCACGGCGCAAATCCAAATAACGGTGTGTCAAACGCATTTCGTCTGAAAACTCTTCGTTACCAGCCACTTGCATAGGCAAGACATCTGCGGAACTTTCCAAATGAAAGCTTTCAATCACCAATTCAACGTCACCTGTTGGAAGATCCGGGTTTACGGTTTCCGCACTCCGCTTAACCACATTTCCGGTGACCGTAATCACACTTTCCGGACGGGTGTCTTCAATCGCTTTGAACAAATCGCTGGACTCGTCAATCACCACCTGAGTCAAACCATAATGATCTCGGATATCGACAAACAACAAACCGCCGTGATCGCGTTTACGATGCACCCAACCGGAAAGACGAACTTCACTGCCTGCATGTTCCGCGCGCAGCTCTCCACAAGTATGGGTACGATAAGGGTGCATCGGTAATCCTTTAAGTCTTGAAACGGTGCAAAAGCGCACGGCAAGACAGTGTTTATCAAGGGAAGCCGGGTTTATCAAGGGAAGCCTGACACTCAGAACCCTAAAATGAATTTAGCCAAGCTCTAAAATCAATTTGGCCAAGCCCTAAAATCAATTTGGACAAGGAAGCTTCATGGAAATTGAAATTTCGATACCGTGCCCTTGAGCCCCGTGATCAATGTCAAAGGCTCCATCAACAAAGTTCGAAACGGCCTTGGCTGCGGTCAAAAGGCCATTTCCCGAGCCTTCTTGGCGCGTCGACAATGTTTTGTCATAAACGCCGCTTTTCAACACCCTGCGAACTTGTTCCAGCTTTTTGGGGGGCATGCCTTGGCCATTATCTTGAATTTTGATGCACATATATCCGGCGTGCTTAAAGGCCTTAACGGTTACACATGTGGCACCATACAAGGTCCCGTTACGGACCAGTTCTTCAAGAGTATCTTCCATTTCTCCGGGGGGTACCCAAAAAGATACATCGTCAATATCTTGGCTCTCAACGTTGATTTCACAATCCACATTACGACCAAGCAGGCGCACGGCTTTCAACCATTGCACCACCGTTTCTTCTTTGACGTTATGTTTGCGTTGCCCGGTGAGGGCAATATTTCCGATATCTGCCAAGCGCTGACGAATTTTTTGCCCCGAAGCCGTCAAATCCTTTTTCACTTGGTCCACATCAGAGCGGTTTTTAACCACGTACAAGACCTGAAGATGTAACATCAGGTTTTTCAATCCATGAAACAAGCCACGCACATCCACGGCCCTTGCCTTGCTCGTGACCAGCATCGCCTGCCAGCCGTGATAAAGACCTGGACGTCCCCAGACTTCTTGGTTCTGATTTGCAATCGCAAACACACCAAGCGCAGGCGCGTCCCCCAAGCCTTCGAAAAAATCCAATGCGGTGTGGATCGAATTTTCTTCAACGTCAATACCCCGCACAAATTCATCAATGGAACCAAATCGTTGCCCACCAAGCGGGCCATTTAAAACATAGATGCACCCCGGACTGGGCGAAATGGCAAAAATAACCTCCGCCTGTTGCACGAAATCATAAGCCTGTTGCAAGCCAAAGACGTCGACCCCGTGCACGGCGGGTTCGCCATCAAGCTCGGTCATAACCTTGCTGCGCTGTTCACCCCAGTGCGTCATGGGGGTCGTATGCACGGAAATAGCAGGGCCTAAACAAGGGTCAAGATCGTTGGGTTGCCAATGCCTGGTCTCAAATTTTTCCTCAAAATTACGCAAGAATGACACCATCTGTTCACTCACTTGAGTAACTTTATCGCTCATTTTCTGAGCATGCGTTTTTATTTCAAAATCCGTATCAAGACGAAATAAAACGTCTAAGTCATCGACGATACCCAACAATATATTTTGTGTGCCCACCCCCCCTTCCAAGGGAGCCGACAAGTCCGCCGATAGCGTTTTCGCCATTTTTCGGGTGCTTTCTGCGGCTTTTTTAAAGTGGGTGATGTCGAGTATGGAAAACTGGATATGGTTTTCATTGGGAGCTTTGGGTCGACGCATAACGACGCGAAAACATCGCCCCAGCTTACCCATCATTGGTTCTTCAAGATAAGACGCCGTTTCTCCACCCAGGCGTTTCATATTCTTTTTTACATAGGCTAAATCTGTATCGGAAATGCCCAGGTTCGAAAACAATTGATCCATAGACACAATGTCCGGCCTTGGTTTAAGCCTAGCTTCAGACGTGGGTTCAGACGTGTTATTAACCTGAAAAATGTCATTGAAGTCGGCACCACCCGCCGTCCATTCCAATTCATCGGTGCGCGTATTCAAAATCCCAAACAACGGTCTGGCGTTGGTCACGTGGGTGAGACAAGCCAAAAGATAGTCGACAACGCCTTCGGCTTCCGCCGCCGAAACGTCACGACCAAGGACATCTTTGAGTTTAACAACACTATTTTTCATATATGGACACCTTAGACACTTTCAGACCGTCCGAAAACCGTGTACAAGATTTTCATGATCATGATTACAAAAACTCAAGACCTTGTTTCTTTTTGCCAAAGGCTAAAAGGAACACCCTTCGTCACCGTGGACACTGAGTTCATGCGGGAGAGCACCTATTACCCCCTTCTGTGTTTGGTCCAGGTGGCCAGCCCAGATGAGGCTGTGGCGATTGATGCATTGGCGCCTGACCTTGACCTGTCGTCATTGTATGAACTTATGAATTCACCCGAAACCTTAAAAGTGTTTCATGCTGCGCGTCAAGACTTGGAAATTTTTTATCATTTAATGGGCAAAGTTCCGGCCCCTTTATTCGATTCCCAGGTCGCGGCAATGGTTTGTGGATTTGGCGATCAAGTGGGCTATGAAAGCCTCATCGCCAAACTCACCAAAGCCAGCGTGGACAAATCCTCGCGCTTTACCGATTGGTCCCGCCGCCCCTTGTCGGATCGCCAAATCACCTATGCCATTTCAGACGTGACGCACCTGCGCGATGCCTACCATAAATTGAACGCAACCTTGCAAGAAAATGGCCGGGAAAGCTGGTTAGACGCGGAAATGAAAATTCTCACCTCTCCGGACACCTATAAAGGTGATCCAGAGCTGGCTTACAAACGCATCAAAGCCCGCAATCCCAAGCCCCGTGTTGCGGCGCTTTTGCGTGAAGTGGCGGCATGGCGGGAACGTGAAGCCCAACATCGCAATGTGCCGCGCAATCGTATTTTACGGGACGATGCAATTTTAGAAATTTGTAACCATGCGCCGAAGACTCCGGCTGACCTTGCCAAAACGCGTGGCCTTGGAGATCGCATGGCCAATGGCGCTCAAGGACAAGAGCTTCTTAAAGCCGTCCAGCGCGGCCTCGACATTCCAGAAGCTGACCTTCCGGCCCAAGTCAAACGCAAAGATTTGCCCTCTGGAATCGGTCCCGTCTCAGACCTGCTCAAAGTCTTTTTGAAAATGACCTGTGAAGAAACGGATGTCGCCCAAAAGCTTATCGCCAACGCGTCCGACATTGACCAAATTGCGGCGTATGGGGAAAAAGCCGATGTGCCCACAATGAAAGGCTGGCGTTATGAATTGTTCGGAAAAGCCGCCGTCAAGCTCCGCGCCGGAGACATCGGTTTGGCCATTAAGAACAAGAAAGTTGTGCTGTTGGACAATTCAAATGAAACCTTGTCTGGTCCCGACTAGGGTTTATTTTTATTCATCACTTTGACCCGGCCCCTTTTGCCCATGGCCCTGGCGAGACTTTTAAGGCGTCGGTCCACCGCATCACTGACCAACGCTGACCAATCTGGCTTGGTTACACACAAACAAACAAGTTCTTCGGTCACCTCAAGATGAGTCCGTGACAACAGATCTGGGGCCCCTCCGGAAATGGTA
>JAESSV010000002.1 GCA_016763895.1 Magnetovibrio sp.
CAGCCGCAGCCTTTGCGGCGATGACGCCTGCTAAGGTTCAAGAACTTTCCGGCGTCAGCGAAGCTCAACTGAATAAAATTGCCGATACCTTGATGAGCAACAGCCCATCCTTGGTGCTGGCAAATGCAAGCCATGGCGCGGCGCAAGCCGCTCAGGTCTTGAACCTCATGTTGGGCAACGTTGGCCAAACCATTACACCAGGCTCTACGCTTGCTGCGAACGGTTTGGCTCCGGTCACCGGCTCGAGCAAAGATTTGGTCGCCTTCGCGGCGGATGCCAATGCTGGTAAAATTGGTGCTGCCTTTATCACCGGCACAAACCCAACATTCCTAGCGCCTAAGGGCCTGGATATGGCGGCGGCGTTGTCAAAGGTTGGTTTTAAGGTTGCCATCGCAGATTTCGCGGATGAAACCACCAAGTCTTGTGATGTTGTCTTGCCGATGTCGAGCCCGTTGGAATCTTGGGGCACGCATGTTCCCGTCAATGGCGGATCGGCGGGTCTGGTTAACATTCAACAGCCACTTATGGAAAACGTCTACCCCAACACACGGGGCCTCGGTGATATTCTCTTGTCTGTTGGCCAAGGCGCTGGCGTTCAAGATTTGGACGCCTTTGAAGACTATTACGGCTACCTTCGGACCGCAGTCAGTGCCTTGATGGGCTCTGACGTGGAAGGCGACTGGAGCAAGGCTCTCCAAGCGGGGTCCGTGGTTACGGATTCTGTTGCCGGGTCCTTTACCTCTGGTGGCGATGTGGCCCTAAGCTTCAGCGAACCGGCTAAGGCTGGCACGTTGACCCTCATCACCTCGGCCCGTCAGGCCTTGTTTGATGGTCGTCATGCGAATTTGCCTTGGATGCAAGAAGCACCCGATCAAATCACCAAGACGGTTTGGGACACTTGTGCTGAAATCCATCCGATCACAGCGGCCAAACTGGGCGTTAAAAATGATGACGTTGTGTCCATCAACACGGCCAACGGGGCTTTGACCACCCGCATCTTTACGTACAAAGGCATCCATCAAGATGCCGTTAACGTGGCGATGGGTCGCGGGCATACCGATTATGGGCTTTATGCCGAAAACGGCGTCAACCCGCTCACCATCATGGATGCCTCGCCGGGAGATCGCGAAACAACCGAGCTTCTAACCTCAAGGATTGCAGCAACCGTTACACCAACAGGTGAAAATCGGTATTTGGTGCGTTCTATGGACGTTGACAGTCAACACGGACGCAAACTTATTGCGACCATCACCGCGGAACACTTTAACCGCAAACAGGGGGGTGCTTAATTATGCCTTCACTTCTCGGTAATATATTTAAAAGCTGGTCCGACTACTCAAAAGGTAATGAGGAAGGCGGTTTCCACAAATATGAACACATGTATGCCATGGCCATCGATTTGAACAAGTGCACGGGTTGCAATGCTTGTTCTACGGCCTGTTATGCGGAAAACAACCTGGCTTGGGTTGGCGAAGAACGGTTTGGCGCACGTCAAGCGATGAACTGGATGCGCGTTGAGCGTTACTTCGACGAGCCCAATATCGGCAATGAAACAAGCGATAGCTTGGATCACGGGGCTTCGTTCTTGCCCATGATGTGTCAGCACTGTAGCGCTGCACCTTGTGAGCCGGTTTGCCCCGTTGCGGCGACCTATCACACGGTTGATGGTTTGAATGCTCAAATCTATAACCGTTGCATCGGTTCACGCTATTGTGCCAACAACTGTCCGATCCGGGTGCGGAACTTTAACTTCTATGACAATGCCCAAACGGCTTGGCCCGCTCCGATGGACCAAGGCTTGAACCCGGACATTACTGTTCGGTCCAAGGGTGTCATGGAAAAGTGCACCTTCTGTATTCAACGTATTCGCGGGGCTAGCGATACAGCGAAACGCGAAGGCCGCGAAATTCAAGACGGTGATATTCAAACCGCTTGTCAGCAAACGTGTCCGACGTCGGCGATCACCTTCGGTGATTTGCTTGATGAAACCAGCAAAATTTCTAAAGCCTGGAAACGTCAACAAGTTGAATTGGGTGTGTATAAACAAAATAAAGAAAACCCAGAAATGCGCGGCTATCGCGTATACGAGGAATTGAACATTGATACCAAAGTTCTCTACCTTGAACGGGTGAGGGAGGTCTAAGTCATGAGCGAACAAGAGCATCTGACCCACGAGCAGACCAGAGATATCGATGAAAACATTGCTTGGGCAAAGATCAACAAAGACGTTCTAAAGTCTATGGAAAACCCCCGTGCCGGCTATTGGGTCGCGTTGGTGGGGTGCATGTTGTTATTTAGCGTGATGATTTTTGCCGAAGTTTGGCAATATAATTACGGTATGGGCGACGCCCTTTTGAACACGTCTCACATGTGGGATTTATACATCTCTACATTTGTGTTCTGGATCGGCATGAGCCACTCTGGCACCTTATTGTCTGCTATTTTGCACCTTGTGCACGCAGACTGGCGCAAACCGATTTATCGATTTGCCGAAGCCATGACAACGTTCTCCTTGATGACCGCCGGTATTTTCCCGGTTATTCACTTGGGCAGAGTTTGGAACTTTTATTGGGTTATGCCTTACATGTCCGATCGGGGCATTTGGCCAAACTTCCGTTCACCTTTGATCTGGGATGCGTTCGCGATTACGTCTTACCTGACCAGTTCTGTATTGTTCTTGTACATCGGCATGATCCCTGATCTGGCCATTTGTCGCGATAGTGCAACCGGGTGGCGGAAAACATTGTACACGTTCATGTCCTTGGGCTGGCGTGGCGATGATGCCCAATGGCGTAACTTCCGCTTTACATATTTGATGATTGCTTGCTTCTTGATTCCCTTGGCTGTGTCTGTGCACTCCATTGTGGCGATGGACTTTGCCATGGCGTTGATGCCAGGCTGGCACGTAACATCGTTCCCGCCATACTTTGTGGCTGGTGCTTTGTATTCCGGTTGTGCGGCGATTATTTCCTTGTTCATTGCCTTGCGTTATTTCTTCAAGTTTGAAGAATACATGACCATGCCGATTTTGGATAAGGTCTGCAAACTGACCTTTGTCATTGCCATGTTCTGGACTTACCTCAACTTAATTGAATTCGCATCCGTCTGGTACGGCCATGACGTTCCTGCGAAAGAAGTTTTGTTGGCGAAGGCTTTTGGTCCTTATTCTCCGTTCTTCTGGTCGATGGTGGTGTTTGGTTCTGTCTTGCCGTTCTCACTGCTCAGCAAGTGCGTGCGCCGCAACATGAAAATCATGATGACCGTGTCTTTGTTGTTGAACGTTGGCATGTTTTTGGAACGTTGGATGATCGTTACACCAACCTTGTCTTTGGGTTACCATCCACAAGCGTTTAACGTGATGTGGCCGGGTTGGGTTGAATGGGCCATGGTCGGAGGCAGCTTTGGCTGGTTCGGCATGTTGTTCCTGATCTTTGTTAAAGTTTTCCCATGTGTGTCCATGTACGAAGTTAAGGAAATGGTCTATCACCGCAAACGTCACGCTGAAGCTGATGAAGATGCGATGATCGTTCTCCACACCGGCGTACCTGGACCTAAAAAATCTCAAGAAACGGGAGGGGCGTAGTATGTCAGGTTCGACAACAACATCCATTCGCAAAACAAAACGGGTTTTGGGTCTGTTCAGTGACTTTGATCAAGCTTTCAATGTCATCACGGACATCAAACACTACAAGGTACCGGGCATCTCTGTTGATGACGTAACCTTGAAGTCACCCATCGAACATCCTGAAATCGAAGAGGTTTTGGGCGAACGTAAATGCCATGTGCCGAAGTTCTCTTTTGTGGGGGGACTGGTGGGCTTTTGCTTTACCTTTCTTTTCCTTGCCAGTGCACAAGCAAACTTTCTGGCCCAACCGCAAGGGGGCAAGCCTGTGATCACAATTCCGTCAAACATTGTTTTGGCTTATGAAATGTTGATCTTGTTTGGTGTGCTTTCCACGCTGACCGGTTTCGTCCTTGGTGCTCGCCTTATGCGCAAGCCCAAAGGTCTGTACGATACGGCGATTACGGTTGATCAAATTGGTATTGTGGTTGAGGTTTCAGACGATGAAATTCAACCTCTTAAAGCGGCCTTCAAGATGCATAACGTTCTTGAAGTTCATGAGGAGTCCTTAACATGAAGCGTTTAAAGACACCCATGCTTCGCGTTGCCGCATGTGCGGCCATAGCGTTCGGTGTTGTATCCATCAATGCGGACCAGGCTTATGCCTTTCCGTGGTCCACGGATATGATGAACCAACCCTCCATCAAACCACAAGAACAGATCAAACCGTTTCCAAAACGCTCTGTTCCGGTGGGGGGGATTCCTTCTCAGCAGTGGGCCGACCGGGATGCGACAGAAGATCTGAAAAATCCATTTCCAGCCGATGCCGCATCTTTGAAAAAAGGTAAAATGCTGTTCACCATCTATTGCACCGCATGCCATGGCATGACAGGTCGCGCGGAAAGCGAAGTTGCTGCCCGTGGCATGCCAGCCACCGACTTGACGGACGATGATGTTCAAATCGATACCACCGAAGGCTGGATTTTCGGAACCATCACGTTTGGGTCCGCTATCATGCCTCCGTATGGACGCGCAGGCGATGAAAATGGCGAACTTCGGGGTTCAAACGATCTTAGCGTTGCAGAACGCTGGCACGTTGTGAACTATGTGAAACACCAGCTTAAGGCCGATGCAATTGCTGCCGGCCCGCTGCCAGAATAGGGGGACTAACCATGAACGATTTTGGTAGCTGGTCCATTGTGACCACAAACTTCCTCGTCATACTTTATATTGCGATGAGTGGCGCCATGTTTCCAACGGTTTTGCATCTGTGTGGTGCAAAGCGTTGGCGCGCACAAGTCGGATTTTTATCCGGGACTTGCACGGCTTTGTTCCCGGTTGCGGGTTTGTTGTTGGCGGTGTTGCTGTTCAATGGCGAAATGACCTTTCCGTGGCTTGCCGCAGAACACAGCGGCAGCCCAGATGCGGGTCACATGAGCGGTTGGTATAATTACACCTTCTTGGTCACCCGTGAAATTGTCGGTTTCTTGATGATGTCGGGCCTCAGCATTGCTCTGATCCGCCGTCAGTATCTGTGCCAAGCAGACCCGGACAAATATCCGCTGTCACGCTTTAATGCCTTGGTTATCTTGATGCCATTCGCCTTCATTCTTTATGGCACCATGATTGCGTGGGACTTTGAAATGACCCTGCAACCGGGTTGGCATTCAGCATCTTATGGCGCTTACCAGTTCCAAAGTGCATTCCACGGTTTCTTGGGCTTCTTTGTTATATTGCTCTATTTCCTGGACCGTTCCAACAAACTGAGCCGCCGCTTTGATCCACAAGTCTTTAATCACATGGCACAGTTCATTTTGGCCATGAGTATCTTGTGGGTTTACCTGTACTTCACCCAATACCTGGTGATGTGGTATGGCCGTTTACCCGTGGATATGGAACGTTACTGGCGCATGATTGACGAAGGTTACATGTTTATTGGGGCGTTGTTCCTGATCTTGAAATTCGTGATCCCGTTCGTCACGTTCTTGTTCAAGTACAATCGTCACAATCCAGCAATCATCATGTTGGTGGGGTTCTCGGTCATCTTGGGCACATGGATTGAACGCTTTGTGTGGATTTCAGGATCCGTCTCAAGCGATCAATACCACATTCCGTTGTCCAACAGCTTTGACATTGCCGTGACCGTGGTCACCATAGGTCTCAGCTGGCTGGCGATTGGCTGGGCATTGATGAATTGGTGGTTGGTGCGCGGAAGCGAAGTCAAGAGCTAAACAAATTGCTTCCTTGGGGAGCCATAAAAAAGGAGGAACCTCATCGGTTCCTCCTTTTTTTATGCTCAAACCATAACCATAATTTGGCCCACAATTTGGCAATTATGATTTGGGAAATTGAGAAACTTGGCGAAGAGCCTCACCCAAAACCATAACGGCCGCTACCGCCATATTCAACGAACGCATATCGGGGACCATGGGCACGGTGATGCGGGCATCTACGCATTTGTGCACCGTTTCGGGCACACCCGAACCTTCATTGCCAAGCAACAATACGTCGTTTTCGTGAAAGCTGAATTCAGTGTAGGGTACGGCTCCTTTGGTGGTCAGCAACACCAGCCGCCGTCCGTCTTGCGTTTGGCGCACAGCTTGAAAATCATCCCAATCGTTGTGGCGTACGACTGTGGCTAAATCCGAATAGTCCATGCCCGCGCGTTTGAGATGCTTGTCGGAAAAAACAAACCCGCACGGTTCAACAATATCCACACCCAAATTCAAGCACGCCGCCGTGCGGAGCAAGGTGCCCGTATTTTGGGGGATTTCTGGCTGGTATAAGGCCAACCTCACAGCCCCACTTAGGACCCCGCTCATAAGCTGTCTTTTTCGTCAGGGTTTTTATAAAACGACCCCCGTTTGGGGTACGTGACGTTGGATTGCCATGATTTGCGGGGCTTACGGCGTTTTTCATCTTCGATCTTTTGAGCGTTATCGCCGTACGTCCAAAAGCGGTGAATAACATCTTCCATTTCCAGCTCACTCAACAAATCCGGCTCGCCCATTTGCAACACCAACTGGTATTGATGCGCCAACACTTCGACTTCGACGGCCAGGCTCATGGCTTTTTCCAAATTGTCACCAAAGGCAATCAGCCCATGATGGCTCATCAAACACGCTTTGCGCCCCACCAGGGATTCCAGGACCGCTTTGGACAATTCAGGCGTACCAAAGGGTTCGTATTTACAACACCGGATATCCTTGCCACCCGCAACGGCCACCATGTAATGGAACGATGGAATGTTTTTGTTCAAACACGCCAAGGCCGTCGCATACGGGGGGTGGGCATGAACAATGGCTTTGGCGGTGCGACGAGACGTATAGATATCAAGGTGAAAGCGCCACTCACTTGACGGCAAGAAATTGCCATCGGCTTCTCCATCCATATTCACAAACACAATGTCTTCGGGGTGAAGTTTATGGTATTTGACCCCGGACGGCGTGATCAAAAATCCGCCCTCAACGCGCGTTGATACATTTCCCGAAGACCCGGCACTGAGCCCCGTGGAATTCAGCTGTAGGGCCGTTTTAATGATTTCAGATCTTAGATCAATATGGCGCATCTATTTAGCCTGTTCCGGAAACAGCGCGCTCAAACCCGCCTTGGAGGCATCACACACGCCCCGTTCGGTGATCAATTTGGTGACCAAATGCCGGGGTGTCACGTCAAAGGCTGGATTGGCCCCTTTCGAGCCTTCCGATACGATCCGCACCGTATGAAGGGTGCCCTGCGCATCTTTGCCGGTCACTTCGGTCAGTTCAATTTCACTGCGGTTTTCGATGGGAATATCCGCGCCTTCGTCCAAAGTCCAATCGATCGTTGGGCTGGGCAAGGCCACATAAAACGGGACGTCATTGTCATAGGCGGCCAAGGCCTTTAGGTACGTGCCAATTTTATTGCACACATCCCCCGTGGCCGTGGTGCGATCCGTTCCCACTATGCACAAATCCACTTCGCCATGTTGCATCAAATGGCCACCCGCATTATCGGCGATCACCGTATGAGGAACACCATGTTGGTTCAGTTCCCAAGCCGTTAAGCTGGCACCTTGATTACGAGGGCGGGTTTCATCGACCCACACATGCACGGGAATTCCGGCTTCGTGGGCTTTGTAAATCGGCGCAATTGCCGTACCCCAATCAACGGTGGCCAACCAACCTGCATTGCAATGGGTGAGCACATTTATGGTCCGGCTTTTAG
>JAESSV010000028.1 GCA_016763895.1 Magnetovibrio sp.
CCGGACTTCTTGTTCGGTCAAGTCGGCGCGGTTGAACATGTTTCTTAAGTTTCGGACCATTTTGGGGCGTTTGTCGGCGTAGCCTAAAAAGCCACAGGCGTCGAGTTCGGTTTCCAAATGTTGAAACAAGCCCAACACTTCATCCTTGGTGGCGCGGCGTGTGTCCAAGCGGACTTGGTTGACCAAAGTGGGGCGATCGACGGTGGACTGGTACCATTCATAACCCAACAACAAGACGGCTTGAGCCAGGTTGAGGGAACTGAAGGCCGGGTTTAAGGGCACGTTGAGGAGGCAGTCGGCTAGGGCCACATCATCGTTGTGCAAGCCCACGGCTTCGCGGCCAAACAGCACCCCGCACGGGGTGCCTTGGGAAATATAGTCATGCATGTGTTCGGCGGCGCCCCTGGGGGTGAACACGTCCTTGGTCATATCGCGGGCGCGGGCGGTGGTCGCATACACCTGGGTGAGATCGGCAATGGCGTCTGATGTGCACGCAAAGACTTTGGCATTGTCGATCACCACATCGGCCCCGGACGCGGTTTTAGAGGCGCGGGCGTTGGGCCATTTTTCGCGTGGCGACACCAACCTTAAATCGGTCAGGCCACAATTCAACATGGCCCGAGCCACCATGCCAATGTTTTCGGCCATTTGGGGTTCCACCAAAATAATGGCGGGACAGGCTTGTTGCTCATCCGTGGCTTTAGATTTGGCGGGACGACGAAACTTGGTCGAGGTATTGCTCGTGGTATTGCTCGTGGTATTGCGCGTGGTCATATTTAATTCTCGTGTGATTTCAGTGCGCCATCGCGCAACAATTTAAAGACGATGGAATCATGCAAAGCATTAAAAGAAGCATCAATGACATTTGCCGACACACCCAGCGTCGACCAATGTCGTCCGGAACCATCGGTGCTTTCGATGATCACACGTGTGATCGCAGCCGTGGCATCGCCGGGGGTTAATATACGCACCTTGTAATCCACCAAACGCAAATCGTCCAGACTTGGATACAACGGCAACAAAGCCTTTCGCAACGCCGCATCCAAAGCATTCACCGGGCCATTGCCTTCGGCCACGGTCATCACTTGCCCGCCATCAACGGCCAGCTTGACGGTGGCTTCGGTTAGATTAATCGCGGTTTTTCCATCCAGCCATCGGCGTTCATTGAGCACCCGGTAGCTTGTGCATTGAAAATATTTAGGCACATCCGCCAACAGGCCGCGCGCCAAAATCTCGAAACTGGCTTCGGCTCCGTCATAGGCATAGCCTTGCATTTCATTGAGCTTGATGGTGTCCAAAAGCACATCCAAACGCGGATCTTTGGCATCAACGTGCAAACCGATGTCTTGAAATTTTGCCAAAAGGTTCGAACGCCCGGCCTGGTCGGAAACCAAAATGGTGCGTTGGTTGCCAACGGTTTCGGGCGGTATATGTTCATAACTGCGCGGGTCTTTTTGAATGGCCGAAACGTGCAATCCACCTTTGTGGGCAAAGGCTGAATCCCCCACATACGGGCGGTGCCGATTGGGGGACCGGTTCAAACGTTCATCCAAGGCAACAGAAACCTGGCGCAACGTTTTCAGACCAGCGCGGCTGACCCCGGTTTCAAATCCCATTTTCAACATCAATGAAGGAATAACGCTGATCAGGCTGGCATTGCCGCACCGTTCACCCAATCCGTTGATGGTGCCTTGAACCATGCGGGCTCCGGCGCGAACCGCAGACAACGAATTGGCGACCGCATTACCGGTGTCATCGTGGCAATGAATGCCGATGGATGGGCCTGGAATGATCGTGCAAACTTGGGATACGATGGCTTCGATTTCAAAGGGCAACGTGCCGCCATTGGTGTCACACAAAACCACCCACCGGGCTCCCCCTTCTGTGGCGGCGTTCAGACAGGCCAGAGCAAATTCAGGATCGGCTTTGAAGCCATCAAAAAAATGTTCAGCATCGAATATAACTTCGTCCATTTTTGACGCTGCATAGGCAATGCTGTCTTTGATCATGGCCAAATTTTCAACGCGTTCAATGCCCAACGCAACGTCAACGTGATAGGCCGAGGCTTTGCCCACAATGCACAGGACCCGAGCCTTGGTGGCCATGACGGCGTTCAGCCCCGGATCGTTGTCCGCGCTGTGACCGGATCTTCGGGTCATGCCAAAAGCAGATATGCGGGCCGTGGTCAGTTGGGGTAGAGATTCAAAAAATGAGTTGTCCGTCGGGTTCGCACCGGGCCACCCGCCTTCAATGTAATCGACGCCCAATTGGTCGAGTTCTTGGGCAATGCTGATTTTATCTTGGGGGCTGAAGTCGACACCGGATGTCTGCGCTCCATCGCGCAACGTGGTGTCATAGATGTATACGCGATCAAAACCCATTTTGGCTCTCTTTTGAGATGTGAGTGGCTGCGGTCTTTGCGGATCATGACGAAATTGCCTATAAAACACAAGGATTTCCGCGTTTTACAAGTGTTTTTACAGGCGCCTCTTGGCGCGAACCTCATATACGTCTATTCTCAGGGAGGTTTATATTTATTTTAGACTTTCGCATTGTAAATGAACGTAAATATTTGAAGGCAACGGGGGAAACACCTCATTCATTTGAGGCAATACTTTATGAACTACCAATTCGACTTTGAACATGATGAAGACTATCCAGATTTTCGCCAACGGGCCGAAGGCACCAATGTGAATGCGCAAACGCTTTTGGCGACTGACTATTTAAATCATTTCAATGAATTGGTGATGACCATGGAAATGTTGGCTGACATGCCGGAATTGTTCGAAGAAGTTCAAGCCTGGGCCCCCAAAGATTATAAAGATCACTTTCGCGACAGCACCATCGCGGACAAAGAATTGGCCATCGAAGCCTTTGATCACGCGCCGCCCAAATTCAAAGAACCTTTTGAACAAAACATCGAAAAAATCAACCGCCTAATCCTCAAATCTATTGATCGTTTGGCAGCGGATATTAAGACCAAAGACATGGAACTTGTGCGCCTAAACAGCAGCACGATTTCCAAACTCATCCAACGTTTGCTGGACATGTGCAGTGCCAATATCCATGGGTCTGCGACGACCATGGACCAATCCGAAATCGATAATTTAATTGGCTAGACCAGCTTCGTGACCAGGCCTGCTTTGTTTGACCAGGCCTGCTTTGTTTGACCAGGTCTACTTTGTTTAACGAGACCTGCTTCTTGACCAAGCCTGCTTAGTTTGATTAGGCCGAAGGTTTGATGCTGAGAATATTGTCGACCGGGAATTGGGTCACGTTGCCCCCCGCCAGTCTGACAAAAGCTTCAAAGGAAACGGGGCGGCTGTATAAATAGCCTTGACCAATATCGCTGCCCAACCCGTGCAAGAACGTGCCCTGGCGTTCGTTTTCGATGCCTTCTGCGATCACTTTCAGTCCCAAATTTCGCGCCATGTTTACGATGGCCTTGGCCATGGTCACAGCATCTGAATCGTCGGGAAGCCCGGTCACAAAGGAACGGTCAACTTTGAGCGCATCCAAGGGGAATTTGGTGAGATAGCTCAAAGACGAATAACCGGTGCCAAAATCATCAATGCTGAGCGAGGCGCCAAGTCCCTTCAGCCGACCCAACAACTTGATCGTTTCGTCGGCATTTTCAACCAACACACTTTCGGTCAGTTCCAGATCCAGATTCTTGGCCGGCAGCCCGGTCTTTTCCATGAGCTCAGCAATGCGTTCCACCAGATTACCTTGTTGGAATTGACGAACGGATAAATTGATGGAAACCGTTATGTCGGGTAGGCCATTTTCAATCCATTCCGCAGCCTGGCGCATTGCGGTTTCTAAAATCCAGTCGCCGATGGGTACAATAAGCCCGGTTTCTTCAGCCACGGGGACAAATTCAACCGGAGACACGGGGCCTAACTCTGGGTTGGTCCAACGGGCAAGAGCTTCTGCACCAATGATTTTTCCGGTGCCAAGATCAACCTTGGCTTGGTAAGCCAAATAGAACTCATTATTTTCCAAGGCATGGCGCAAGCCTTGTTCCAGTGCCATCCGTCGCAAGACATTTGCGCTGAGGGTCGAGGAATAAAATTGATAATTGTTGCGCCCTTGTTGTTTGGCGTGATGCGATGAGGTGTACGCATTTTTGAGAATATCTTTAACTTTGTCGCAATTGTCCGGATAAACAACGATGCCAATGGACCCGGATGTGTAAAGCTCTTTGCCATCAACGTGAAACGGTTGGCGCAGCTGGTGCAACATATGGTCGGCAACATTTTGGACTTCGATGTCACCTTTTACAGATTCTAAAATCACCGTGAACTCGTCCCCCGTGAGCCGGGCGACCAGATCTCGGCTGCGGACACAGGTTTCCAAACGCTTGCCAACCAATTGCAACACCACGTCGCCAATGGGGTGGCCCATGGCGTCATTGATGTGTTTGAAGTTGTCCAAATCAATAAACAAGACCGCCATGCGGTGGCCTGTGTCATCCGCTGAGCGAGCCGATTCTTCGAGCCGTTGGTTAAACGTATAGCGATTGGGCAGGTGGGTCAGCGGATCATGCGTCGCCAAGAATTTGAGCTTGTCTTCGTCACGTTTGCGTTCGGTGATGTCGCGCATTACGGCGATATGGTGCGTGCGGTTTCGCAAACTAAAATCGCTGAGGCTGACTTCCAAAGGAAACTTATCCCCGTTATTACGCAGACCAATCATTTCCAGAATGGCATTTTTCTTGGTCTTGGACGTTTGCATTTTTTTCAAGACATTCGCGGTGTTCGATTGTCGGCGTCCGTGTGCATCGGGAATCAGCGCGGCAAAAGAAGAACCGTTCATGGCTCCGGGAAGGAAACCAAAAATGCGCTCTGCCGCAGGATTCGACGTTTCGATAACGCCAACTTCATTGATGGTAATCAAGCCATCTACCGTCGTGGCCATAATGGACTGCAAAAATTCTTCACGTTCCGACACCTCGTTCATGCTGCGATTGCGCTCGGTAACATCGCGGGCGATGAGCATGATTTGGCGGTATGGTTTTTTCTTTGATTTTTCTTCGTATAAAATCGCGGCCATTTCGACCTCGACCTCTCGCCCTTCGTAGGGGATAAGCTTCATGGATGTCCGGCGTTCTTCGGCCAACATAAGGGCAAAGCCATCTTCTAAAAATGCGTAGTGGTCGGCGTGCATAAAATCTTTTAAAGGCCGGCCTTGAGCTTCGCTGGCGTCGACCCCCAACATGGCACAGCCCGCTGGGTTTAATTGTAAAATTTTACCATCATCGCTGCAAATGGTGATCAGGTCAGGAGCCAGATCGATCATGCTGGCGTGATGGGCGTCACCTTTTGCCACGACCTCAAAACGGCGATTTTCAAGCAATTCATTCATGAGGTCCAAAATGCTTTGCCCGGACCGACGAATGTCTTCGGCATAATCACGGTATTGAGGTTGGCCCATGGGACCCAAAATCTCGGAACTCATCATGTCGGCAAAGCCGATAATGTTGTTGAGAGGGGTTCGCATTTCATGGCTCAGCGTGCTTAAAATGCTGTGTTCACCGCGCAAGCCAACATCCTCGTCCACTTTGGGTTCGCCGACTTTGGGTGAGGATGGCTTGAGCTGATCTTTTTTGCCGTGTTTAGTTTTACCGATCATGGGCGAATTCTAACACAATTAAAGCTTTTGTGTTCAGATATTTAGTATTAGCGCCGCGCGGTTTTTTGTATGATTTAGGACCTGCGCCACGTGGTTGAATTTGATCCATCTTCTAATATTATACCTTGTTCTGCTAAAGTGTCGCGAATGTGATCCGATAAGGCGAAATCCTTATCAACGCGGGCTTGGCGACGTTTGGCGATCAAGGTCTCGATATCGGCATTCGACAATCCGTCTTCGGCGCCAAGCTTAGCTTTAAACCAGGTTTCGGGATCGTTTTGCAACAGGCCAAGCAATTTGGCGCTGGCCACAAGCTGCCCTTTGATTTCGGCCGTATTTTCATGCAAGTTTGCAATCATTTCATGAATGTGCGAAAGCGCCAGTGGCGTATTTAAGTCATCGTTTAAAGCGTCCAAGACATCCGCCGACGGAGCCGAGGTTGAGGCTTTAACGGATTTCAGGGTCAAGAGAGCCCGATACATTTTATCCAATTCGATTTTCGCATCGCGAATGCCATCCTTGGTAAAATCCAGCGGTTTTCTGTAATGGGTTTTCATCAATGCCAAGCGAATGGCTTCCCCGGGAAATTCGTCCAGCAGGTCGTGCACGGTGTAAAAATTGCCCAAAGACTTGGACATTTTTTCGCCCTCGGCCATCAAATAGCCGTTGTGCAGCCAGTAATTTACAAATTTTGCTCCGCCGTGAGCACACGTGGATTGGGCCACTTCATTTTCATGGTGGGGGAAGATTAAGTCTTGCCCGCCGCCGTGAATGTCAAAGGTCGTGCCCAGGTGTTTTTTGCTCATCACAGAACATTCGATGTGCCAACCCGGCCTGCCACGGCCCCAAGGGCTGTCCCAACCGGGCTGATCATCGGTGCTGGGCTTCCACAACACGAAATCCGAGGGGGCTTTTTTGTAAGGCGCCACTTCAACCCGCGCACCCGCGATCATTTCGTCCTGATTGCGGCCCGACAAATGACCATAATCGTCATAAGTTGCCACATCAAACAACACATGCCCTTCGGCTTCATAGGCATGGCCCGAAGTTATTAAGTCTTTAATCATCGCCACCATGCCTTCGATATGTTCGGTGGCGCGGGGTTGAAAATTGGGTTGTTGGGCACCCAATGCGCCCATGTCGTCTAAAAAAGCCTTTTCCGTTCGGGCCGTAAGCGCCCCAATGCTTTCCCCATTTTCCGCCGCGCGGGCGATGATTTTATCGTCAACATCGGTAATGTTGCGCGCATAAATGACGTGCTGGGGTCCATAGATTTCTTGTAACAAACGATACAATACGTCAAACGCCACCACCGGGCGGGCATTGCCAATATGGGCAAAATCATAGACCGTGGGGCCACACACATACATGCGGACCTGATCGGGATCGATGGGAATGAATGCTTCTTTGGCCCGTTTTAAGGTGTTGAACAGGTGTAAGGACATGAAAACTAGCCTCGCGACCCTTTCAGCCGAGCGGCTGCTCGCTCTGGCCCAATCAAGGGTAAGAAGACCTTGAGCTCGGGACCATGTTCTTGCCCGGTTAACGCTTTGCGCAACGGCATAAACAAGCCTTTGCCCTTGCGACCTGAGGCTTCTTTCACCGACTTGGTCAAAGCCCCCCAAGTGGTTTCATCCCAAGGCCCTGTGGGCAGGGCATCAGCGGCGTCCGCCAGGAATGCAGCGTCTTCGGCATCGATTGCAGGGTCAATGTCACCGGTTGCAATGTCATGCCACAGGGCGACATCGTTTAAATTTTGGATATTCGCGCGCACCGCCAACCAAAGGGCTTCATCAACGCCAGATCCCAATTTGTTTTTGACATCACAAAATTCGCTGTTGTGAAGAAGCTGGGCATTTAAGCGGCCCAATTGGGCGGGATCAAATTTTGGGGTGGCACGGGAAAAGAGATCAAAGTCAAAGATATCGACCAAAGTTTGAACGCTGTCTTCCACCTTAATGTCGTCTGAGGTGCCAAGGTGAGCCAGGTAGGACGCCAAGGCCAGAGGCTCAATTCCGTCGGTCCGCAAATCTTTGAGAGCCAACGAACCCAATCGTTTGGACAATCCGCCACCGTCCAAGTCGGTCAACAACGGCAAGTGAGCAAAGGTTGGCACGGATTTATCAAGGGCTACAAACATTTGCACCTGCAACGCCGTGTTCGCCACGTGGTCTTCACCGCGCACCACATGCGTGATGCCCATGTCGGCATCATCAATGGCGCTGGGCAACATGTACAGCCACGTTCCGTCTTCGCGGCGGATGACAGGATCGGACAGGTTGGCGGTTTTAAAGTGAACCGGCCCCCGCACAAGATCTTTAAAATCAATGTCGCCCGGAGCCAATTTAAAACGCCAATGCGCCCCGCGCCCGTCTTCAATATAACCTTGTAACTTGGCGGCGTCGGGGGGGGTGTAAATGGGTGCCTTGCCTTGGGACCGCAAAATTTTGCGTTGGCGGTCCAAGTCTTGGGGCGTTTCATAACATTCGTAAACACGGCCGCTGGCTTTTAAAATATCAAAGGCCGCTTCATAAGAAGCCAAGCGGTCCGATTGCTTTTCAACGCGGTCCCAATCAAGCCCCAACCAGTGCATATCTGTTTGAATGGCATCTGCAAATTCCTGCGAAGAACGTTCCGCATCGGTATCGTCCAAACGCAATACAAACTGGCCACCCGTTTTTTTGGCGGCAAGCCAGTTGATGAGGGCAAGTCGGGCATTGCCGACGTGAAGAAAACCGGTGGGACTGGGAGCAAAACGAAAAGCTGTCATGATAAAGCCGTAAAACCATTTGTGAGGGGATAGCGACGATCGCGGCCAAAAGCGCGCGAGGTGATTTTTACGCCCGGAGGCGCCTGTCGGCGTTTGTACTCTGCCCGGTCCAACATACGCCAGACATTTCGTACAATTTCTATGTCATAACCGCGCGCGGAAATCTCAGAGGCCGATAATTCTTCTTCGATCAAGCCATGCAAGATGCCATCAAGCACGTCATAAGGCGGCAATGTGTCTTGGTCAGTTTGATCGGGTTTAAGTTCTGCGGAGGGTGGCTTGGTGATGATGCGTTCGGGGATAACTTCACCCTTGGGGCCTAAGAATTCCGTGTAATGGTTGGCATTTCGCCACCGGCATAATTCAAAAACGCGGGTTTTATAGACGTCCTTTAAAACGTTAAAGCCCCCGCACATATCACCATACAAGGTCGAATAGCCCACCGACATTTCAGATTTATTGCCGGTGGACACGACCATGTAACCAAATTTATTCGACATGGCCATTAACACCATGCCGCGCGATCGGGCTTGAATATTTTCTTCGGTGGTGTCCGGGCCTTGGTCGGAAAACATGTCTTTGAGCATGGCTTCGAAAGCATTCATGGCGGGATCAATCGCAATGTTGTCGAGCCGAACGCCCAGTTCCTGACAAGCCAGACTGGCGTCTTCAAGGCTTTCCGTTGAGGTGTAAGGCGACGGCATCATGACACAGTGAACACGATCGGGGCCCAAGGCATCTACGGCAACTGCGGCGGTAATCGCGCTGTCCACGCCGCCCGACATGCCAATCATAACACCGGGAAAATGGTTTTTATTGACGTAGTCTCTCAGCACCAAAACCAAGGCCTTATAAATAGCCTCATTTTCCATCATAGGCTTGTCCATGGGACCTTGATGAGGGTTCAGGGTATCGTTGTCTAAAACAAACCCCAAGCTGACCACGGCACTTTCAAAGGCCGGCAATTGGGTGAGCATTTTGCCATTTGAATCCAAAACAAAGGAAGCGCCGTCAAACACCAATTCGTCTTGACCGCCGACCTGGTTGACATAGACCAAAGCCAAGCCACTTTCGAGCACACGTTTGAGGGCATATTCAACGCGGATGCCCGTCTTGTCCATCTCATAGGGGGAACCGTTGAGCACCAATAAAATATCGGCTCCGTCTTCCATAAGGTTTTTGGTGACTTGGGGCAGCCACATGTCTTCACAGGTCATAATGCCAAGCTTGAAACCGCGAAACCGCACCGCACCGG
>JAESSV010000029.1 GCA_016763895.1 Magnetovibrio sp.
AAAACCATTTGAAACTAAAGCATCACCATGA
The DNA here is from genome assembly GCA_016763895.1 of Magnetovibrio sp. GTDB lineage: Bacteria > Pseudomonadota > Alphaproteobacteria > Rhodospirillales > Magnetovibrionaceae > JANLGW01. Next base: position 32 of record JAESSV010000029.1, read on the forward strand.
TGCGCTGGATTGTTTGTCGAGCCGATTGGCTGACGAAGTCCTTCAGCTGATCGAAGCCGAAAAGAAAATCACCCATCTTGCCACCCACGATGTTCTCACGGAACTGCCCAATCGAATGCTTTTGTTGGATCGGCTTCAAATGTCAACCGACATGGCCATTCGCACCAACATCACCATTTCAGTTTTGTTCATTGACCTAGATGGATTTAAGAACGTCAATGATCAATGGGGCCATGAATATGGAGACCTTGTGCTTAAAGAATCAGCGGCCCGTTTGAAAAAATGTGTTCGCAAAACTGATACCGTTGCCAGGTTCGGGGGTGATGAATTCGTGGTTTTGTTGGTTGATGTTCATAACAAGGCGGAAATTTCACAAATTGTTGCCAAAATGAACAAAGCGCTCAACAAACCATTCAAAAGGGTTCTTGCGCCTCGACGATCAGCGCAAGCATTGGAATTTCCATCTTCCCCGCCGATGGATCTTCGCCCCATGACCTGATCAAACATGCCGATCGGGCCATGTACATGGCCAAAAAGAGCGGAAAAAATAAATGCGCCTTTGTGGCTCAGGGGATAGACATTTAACGTTCGACATGCGGGTCGCATAGGCCGTCGTTAAAGTATGATTTCCATGCCTTCTTTGGCACCAAAGGCCCCTGCCCACGCGGATTGAGCTTCGTGTTCCAAGGCGCGAACCTGGTCATCATTGTGATCGGGAGAATAGTGAAACATAGCCATGCGTTTGGCATTGGCCATCTGACATAATTTAACGCCTTCGTTCCATGTCGAATGCCCCCAACCTTCATACTGGGGAAGTTCTTGTTCACTATAGGTGCAATCGTAAATCACCAAGTCGGCGTCTTTCATGATTTCGATCAAAGCCTGATCGGGCTCGCCCGCTTTGTGTTCCGTGTCGGTGGCATAAACCAAAACTTTGCCTTCTGCTTCTAAGCGGAACGCCGTACAGCCTGAGGGGTGCGCAAGCATCGAAGTTTTGATGTGAATGCCCTCTGCTAAATCAAAGCTATCGCCCGCCTGAAATCCTGTGCAATTGAGTGTTGATCCCAAATTATCGTATTGGACCGGGTGCAATTCGGCTTGCATATGGCGGCGGATCATATCTTCAATCGTGGTGCCGCCGTAATTCAAGGCTGCCTTGATATTGATGGTGTGTCCGGGGATATAAATGGGTTTGAAATAGTTAAATCCGGCGGTGTGATCTTGGTGAAAATGGCTCATCAACAGAACAATTTCTTTAACGCCGCGCTTTAACAATTCATTGCCCAACCACGGCAAACCCGACCCCGCGTCAAAGATTACGGTGCGTCCCAGCACTTCAACTTCAACGCACGCCGTATTGCCGCCGTAGTCCAAAAAGTCTGGGTAAGCGCACGTGATACTCCCCCGAACACCCCAAAATTTAATTCGCAAATTCGCATCCTATAAATTTGATCCGAATTGACCTTAAAGGTAAGCGGCTTAGATAACAACAGACCAAACGCACTAGGGTCAAGACCCTAGGCTTGCGCATGGACAGCCTTAAGCTTTTCAACCGTAACGCCTTCATAATTTTGCCATTGCTCAAGACATCCCGAAAAATCTTGATCATCGGTATAATCGTTGGTGACGACCAGACAGGGAACCTTGGCCTTTTGGCACGCGACGAATCCATTGCAACTGTCTTCTAAGGCCAAGGTGTCTTTGGCGTCTAGACCCAATTTGTCCAAGACCCAGTGGTACACGTCGGGTTCCGGCTTTAACACCGGGACCACACCACCGTCACCGATGCTAGCGAACCAGTCCAAGGAATCTTTGCCCAAATTAACGCTGAGCAAGGTTTCGACATTGACCGGGGTCGTTGTCGTCGCGATGGCCAGGGTTAAACCCTGATCACGGGCCTCAAGAATTAAATTTTCGATACCGGGCCGCAGAGGCACCTGGCCATTCTTAAGACGTTCGATAAAATACTTTGTTTTGGTTTGGTGTAATTTTTAAATAAGCTCATCGATACCATCCTGCGCCAAAAAATCAGGATCGTGGCCTTCAAGGAAAAACCGAATGCGTTGCTTGCCCCCGGTTACTTTTAACAGTTTTTTGTACAAGGCCTGATCCCAAATCCAGTTGTATTTGAATTCAGCAAAGGCATCATTAAAGGCTTCGCGGTGGGCGTCTTCGGTATCGGCCAATGTACCATCAACATCAAATATTAATGCCTTCATTATTTTTCCTTTATTCTTAAATCGCAAAAAGTTTATAAACTGTGTTACAGATGTGGAGTGTATTTGTTCATACTTCAAGTCCTTCGCTCCCTTTTAAGGAATTTTGATGCCCCACCTGCTGCACGAAGTCAAAGATGAGCTGGATTGGGCTATGCGTGAGGTTATGCAGGTTGAAAGCGAATATAGTGCTCTTGAACTTCGTATCCAGACGGCAAAAGCCAGCCCCGAAGGCAAGGACCGCGATCAACTCATCAAGGCCTTAAAAGAGCAAAAAGACGCTCTTAAACTCAGCGAAATTTATGACATTCTTGGCCGCGCCGCCCGGCGTTTCAGCCTGCTCACCCGTGTTTTTGAAGTTGGCTCGCAACACAATGAACTCGAAGATATCGTGGTTGGCCTGATGGACGGAATTTTGTTCCAACAAAATGATACCGGCGCCGATACCGACGATATCATCTTTCAAATTGCCGAAGCTCTTTTGGATTATTTTCACTATGAACTCGGCGATGAAAGCGATGCGCGGCTCAGAGATGCGTGGCTCGGAGTCGAAAATCTGTTGCGAAATCAAGGCCGTAAAATCTAATCAATCGCCTAGAATTTGCAAGATAATCTCCCGCGTTTGGCCGCCGCTTCGATGTTCAAACAAATACACCCCTTGCCATGTTCCCAACACAGCCTTTCCATCCATCACGGGAATGGACAACGACACATCGGTCAGCACCGATTTAATATGGCCCGGCATATCGTCCAATCCTTCTTGATGGTGCAAATACAAGTCTTCCCCTTCGGGCACCAGTTTTTTGAAAAAGGTTTGTAAATCCAAGGGGACATTTGGGTCGGCATTTTCCTGGATGATTAAACTTGCCGACGTATGACGACAAAACACCGTCAAAAGGCCATTTTGAATGCCGGTCGATTGAATCCATGACTTTATATCTTGGGTAAAGTTATACAGGCCAGCACCTTGGTTTTTGATGTTTAGGGCGGTGATGTGGTTTTGCATTTTTCTTTAAGCTCCATATCGATGTAAGTTGCGGCCGTGGGCGTTGAGCCAGGCCTTGGCTTCATCCGTGCGTTCGGTGAGACGTTTTGTTAAATCCCAAAAGGCCTTGCCATGGTTTTTGTGCATAAGGTGAGCGACTTCATGGGCGACGACGTAATCCAAAACAAAATCCGGGGCCAACACCAACCGCCAGCTAAAATTCAATTGTCCCGAAACCGTGCAGGACCCCCACCGGGACCTGGTGTCGCGAACCGTGATACGGCCAACGTCTAAGTCAATTGAACGGGC
>JAESSV010000030.1 GCA_016763895.1 Magnetovibrio sp.
CAACCTTGCAAAACCGCCTGTATCACCACATGACGGATTTGGACCTGAACTTCTTTCACAACAATGCCACGGGAACGCTCGTGTCTCGGTATGTGAATGATGTTGGTGCGTTGCGGGTTGCCGTATCGCATGCCATCACCGTTTTTGGCAAAGACATGCTGTCCCTGATTGGCTTGGTCGCCGTAATGTTTATTCAAGATTGGGAATTGGCGATCATTGCCTTTGTTGTGTTTCCGATTGCGATTATCCCCATTTCAAAAATTGGTCGACGCATGCGCAAGGTCACCGTCAACGCTCAAGTCGAAATGGGTCAGTTGATCACCACGCTTGAGCAAAGTTTTCAAGGCATCCGGGTCGTTAAATCTTATGGTATGGAAGACTATGAACGGGGCCGCATCGCCACGTTGGTGGATAATTTGTACAAACTGTATTTTAAATCCATGCGCACGCGGTCTTTATCCAGCCCGATCATGGAAACCTTGGGCGGCGTCGCGATTACGTCTGTGATCATTTATGGCGGGCACCGCGTTATTCAAAATGCGACCGATCCCGGTGGTTTCTTTTCCTTTATCACCGCATTGCTTTTGGCGTACGAACCTTTGAAACGTTTGGCAAATTTGAATGCCACAGTTCAAGAAGGCTTGGCCGGTGCGCAACGGACCTTCGAAGCCCTGGATTTCCCCAACGGCTTGACCGAAAGCGAAAATGCGGTTGAACTTGACGTGACAAGCGGGGCGATAAGCCTTGAAAATGTTTCTTTTTCTTACCCCAAAGCCGATGATGTCGAAGGTGAACAAGGGGCCGCGTTGACGGATATTTCTATTACGATCCCGGCGGGAAAAACCGTGGCCTTGGTCGGTGCATCGGGTGCTGGAAAATCCACCATCATGAATTTGTTGCCCCGGCTTTATGATATCAATTCAGGTGTGATCCGTATTGATGGGCAAAATATTGAAACGCTAACCTTTAAGTCGTTGCGTCATTGTATGGCTTTGGTTAGCCAGGAAATCATGTTGTTTGACGATACCGTAAAAAACAACATTGCCTATGGCCAACTCGAAGCCAGCTTTGATGACATTCAAAAAGCGGCCCAACATGCCGCCGCTCATGACTTTATTTTAGAACTTCCAGATGGTTATGAAACCATGGTGGGCGAACACGGTGTGCGCTTGTCCGGTGGGCAACGGCAACGATTGGCCATTGCGCGGGCCATGTTGAAAAATGCGCCCATTTTGTTGTTGGACGAAGCCACCTCGGCTTTGGATACGGAATCCGAACGTCACGTGCAAACCGCGTTGAATGAATTGATGAAAAATCGCACCACTTTGGTGATTGCGCACCGTCTGTCCACGGTGGTCAATGCAGATGTCATTTATGTGATGGATAAAGGCCGTATTGCCGAACAAGGGTCCCATGCGGAACTTGTCAAAAAAGGTGGTATTTACGCCAACTTGTACCAATTACAGTTTGTTCAAGAGCAAGATTAGTCGCCAAAGACCTTAGGGAAATACGATGTCGTCGATTGATCAAAAGAAAAAACCAAGATCAATATGGAAAGAAAAGTTGCGATTGGTGCGCAAACGTTGGTGGACCAAAAGTTACAGCCAACACGGCGAAGATCTTGTTCTTTTGGCTATTTTTGATGGGTATAAAACCGGTCGTTATGTCGATGTTGGAAGTTTTCATCCCAGACGTTATTCAAACACGCGGGTCCTCTTTGAAGCGGGTTGGCAGGGCATTAATATTGATATCTCTAAACGCAAATTGGCCTTGTTCGATTTTGACCGTCCCCAAGATCAAAATGTCTATTGTGCCGTTTCTGACAAGCCCGGTGAATTAAAGGCTTATGTGTTTGGAACCGGGAGCGCATTGGATACAACCGACAAAGACATGGCTGATAATTGGGCCAAAAAGTTTGGTATGTCTTATGAAGAAGTTCAAGTGCCAAGCCGGACCCTGACGAGCATTCTCAACGACTGTAAACTTGAACAATTTGATTATTTAAATATAGATGTCGAAGGTGCCGAAATTTCCGTCCTTAATGGTCTGGATTTTAGCAAATACAAACCCCGTTGCATTTCCATTGAAATTCACGGGAGCATAGAAGATGTGCCGACGACAGAAACGTATAAAATCTTGAAAAACCAAGGCTACGAACTCCATGCTTGGTTGCGCCCGACGTTTATATTTGTATTGCCTGAACAAGCGAGAAACTAAGACTTATTCATGTGGGATTTAAGGCGCGCCCGTTCACATTGCCCGCGTCGTTCATCTAGGTATTCGTCTGTGGTGATGGTTGATCGCTTATGAGGCTTTCGGTAAATGCTCATAAATATTTTGCAATTGATACATTCTTTCGGATAATCATTTTTCTTGTGCCGTGCAAGAAGGTCTTCAAATAATGGGTTTTCTGGAGATAATATTTCGTACAGAGGGCTTTTCTTGACGTCGCCGATGATGAGACCTTTTTCTGCACGGCAAGCACAGGCATTGACCCGTCCATCGGCCATAATCACCGGTCCAGCAAACAGCAAGGCACACGGTCCTATCATTGGAACAGAAGGTCCAACAATTTTGAACCCCATGTCGAGCTCGTCCATGTCGGCCTGAGTGATGCGACCACTCCAACTGTCTAAATCCCCTTCGTTGCCGCTCCAATAAAAATCACCATTTTGCTGGGCAAGCTTACGTACAGAACGTTGTAGGTCATTTTCATCGGCGCCCGGTTTGTCGTGAGGAGTCCAATTAAATTTTTGATCCGTTTTGATGCAACCCGCAAGTTTCGCCTGAAATTTATCAGAAATACTGGCCAGGTAATTCACGTTTTTAATGAGTCTATGATATTGCGAGGCGGGACGATTGGTGACCTTTCGAAAGCTTGCCAAAGAGTGCCCATAAAAGCTGATGGTCATGCGCGTCAGCTTCTTTGCGTTGGACAGTTGGCTCAAGGCATCTTCTGAAGCCGTTATGAGGTTCGTAATGAACTCATAACCTTTTATTTTAGGGTGGCGCTCTAAAAAATCAATTTTATCAGAAAAATGTTTGTCGATGAAAATATCCCCCATAAGAGGTGTTAAGGCGATATATTCTTGATCAAGATCGGCCAATTGATTGATGTTGTCAAAGAAGTCATCATTCGACATGATGACTTTTCCTTCATCTTTATCTTTATACGCACAAAATTCACAGTTTAGATTGCAAACACCACTCATCTCCACTGTGATTGCAGAGTATTTATCTTTTGTTATATATTGTTTTGAATTTAGTTTATTCCAAAGTATTCTAATCGAGTGTTTATAATACTTTACTCTATGGCTTAACATTATTAAGTCCTATATTTGTGCGCGTTGAATAGAAATCTATCACACATGTTGTCGATATTCGTTAGGTTTTGTTCACGCTAAGTTATGAAACACAAAAATAGGGTGGAGCTGTGATTACCCGATAAGGTATAAGATATTCTGATACTATTAAGAGAATCTCTATAATATGTCTGAAAATAAAATGCCGCACAATGTTTTTGCAGTTTGATACAAGATTGTCTTTTTAAGGCGGTGTTGCTTTTTACGCGTCTGAAAAAATATTTTGTGAAAGAGCATTTTGAAGTCCAGACCAACAAGCACAAAGCAGCTTTGCTGTTTAAAAGGTCCGTTCGACATATTGATATCGAGATTTCAAGCTATTGTAATCGCGTTTGTGCTTACTGCCCCAATGCCTTTGTCGAGCTTCGTTCGGCGCATGAATATATTGAAGATGGTATCTTAAAATATCTTAACATCATTAGCCCGGATCAATTACAACAAGATTATCGGCTTGCACCGTTACAACGGGCCTTTGCAAGATCAGGTATATTTCTTTAAACGGATGACGCAAGTTCGCCAAATGATTCCCAACGCAAAAGTCGAAGTCTATACCAATGGGGATTATCTCAATCATGATTATGTCGAGGCCCTTTATGCGGAACACTGTCGCAGACTGCATGCAACAGCCCATGTGAATTGGGATCGGTATTGTGCAGAGAAAGGTAAAGCCTATCTTTTAAAGTTGGTGGAAAAATTAGGGTTTAAATACACCGTCATTACGGATACTCAAGACATGACTATATGTGAAATTCATGTGGGTAAAAAATGCATTTTACCGATCAAATTTCTAATTTTATGGCCGTGTCTTAGACCGGAAATACCTATGCCAATGATCGGGGACAATCGCTAGATATCTCATCGATTTACAAACGAACTTCAGCCTGTTTACGTCAATTTTAAGAAGCATCAATTGAATCTACGGGGAAGTTTATGCCGTGCACCACTTGCGACGATAAGCTTGTTGGCGAGACTGTAGCGTTGCGTCAGTGTCAGAAATTCGCCAAGACTTAAGGCAATCGCACATTTGATGTGGTGCGAAAAGCTTCGCAGCTGGATTGGATCAAAGCCGACGTGTTGCCAAAATTTGGGAACAACACCGCACGGATATAGCGGCCAAAGTGTTTGGACAAAATGGACGCCCCCCCAACACGTTTGGCCCATTTCCAAGCCCGCCCGGTGGTGCGTTGAACGATTTTAGATTTAAGTTTTGCGGGCAATTCGGGGTGATCGGCAATAAAATACGCCAAGGCAAAATTAAGGTCGTGTAGAACCTGTGCCCCACCGCCAAGGTCAGACGCACGGTCCGCAACATCGACAGGTGTCCAATGTAACACCTTGGGAACAAACGCTAAATTTGAATGGGCCAAGATGCGCAAGGCAAAAGAATAGCCTTGGATAAAGACTCGTGGATCACATCCACCCACGGCCCGAGCGGCTTCGGTGGTGACCAAAATACAGCTTAAATTAAACATGGATTTTCTGGACACGGTTTGAAGTGCCGTTGTCAAAGTTTGGTAAGGCACATCGGGCAAGGGCAGATCGGGGGCGTTCATTTCTTCAGAAGATGTAAGAACTTCCTCACCCAGACTATAGGCGACGTCAACACCGGTTTCTTTAAGCGCGGACAAAAGCTCTAGGGTCGCGCGAGGGTGCAAAATATCATCGCCGTCCACAAATTTAATATAACGCGCGGTCACCGCATCGATACAGCGATTGGTCGCAATCGCCGGGCCCGTATTTTCTTGTTCGATAATATGCACGTTGTCATGGCTTTGGGAATGTTGCTTCAACAAAGCCACGGTGTCATCGGTAGAGCCATCATCGATAAAAATGTATTCACATTCACCCAAGCCTTGTTGGGCAAAGACACTGTTGAGAACTTGCTGCACAAATGCAGATTTATTGTAAAATGTAATGACAAAGCTAACGTCGAGCATTGTTAACAACCCAGATCCTGAAAGTATTGAATGGTCACCTTAAGGCCATCATCCAATTGCACCTTGGGTTCCCAGTTCAGAACAGATTTTGCCAAGCTGATGTCGGGGCAACGTTGCATGGGATCGTCGGTGGGCAAATCATTATAAACCAGTTTCGATTTCGACCCGGTCAATTGAATGACTTTTTCGGCCAATTCTTTGATGGTGAATTCACCGGGGTTGCCAAGGTTCATCGGGCCGGTCACGTCATCGGTTTCCATGAAGCGTATAAATCCATCGATTAAGTCATCCACATAGCAAAACGAGCGGGTTTGCAGGCCATCGCCATAAATCGTGATGTCTTCGTCTTTGAGCGCCTGGATGATGAAATTTGACACCACGCGACCATCGTTAGGATGCATGTTGGGGCCATAGGTGTTGAAAATGCGCACCACGCGAATATCGGTTCCGTACTGACGATGGTAATCAAAAAAGAGCGTCTCAGCACACCGCTTGCCTTCGTCATAACACGCACGGGGGCCAATGGGATTGACGCTGCCGCGATAATCTTCGGTTTGCGGATGGACTTCGGGGTCCCCATAAACTTCGGACGTGGAAGACTGGAAAATACGCGCGTTGGTGCGTCTCGCCAAATCCAACATGTTGATGGCGCCATGAACCGAAGTCTTGGTGGTTTGGACCGGGTCGTGTTGATAGTGAACGGGTGATGCCGGACAGGCTAGGTTATAGATTTCATCGACTTCCACATACAATGGAAATGTCACATCGTGACGCATCACTTCAAACTTTGGATTATCCATTAAATGAAGGATGTTGTCTTTGGGGCCGGTGAAAAAATTGTCGACACAAATAACATCGTGGCCTTTTTTCAACAACCTTTCGCACAGGTGCGAGCCTAAAAAACCAGCGCCACCCGTGACGAGGATTCGTTAGCGTTCAAATGTAGGCATAGCGTTTTAAGACCTTGTGGTTGGTGAAGGTGGATTTGATGTATTAGAACTATATATTTGTTGTTCACGAGAACAAGACATAATTGCAAAAAGAACAAAGAACGTGAGCTGCCACCATGCGGCCCAAATGGAAAAATTAAACAGCGCACTGGACCAAAAAGCCGCCATAAGGGCCAACCTTGCCAAGTCAGCCTCGTTATGCGTGGCCCGGTAGCGTTTCAAAAGCTGCCAAGCGACAAACCCAAGCGTAAAAAGAATCGGAAGAAAACCGATGAGGCCCGCTTCGGACAATATTTCCATGGCCCAGTTATGAGGGTGAGACGGAACCCAAGCTGCGCTCTGGCCAAGCCCCGGAACGGGAAGTTTTGCTCCGGGCAAGCGGTTCAATTGATCGATGCCATTGCCCACCCAGGGGTGGTCTAAAAAACGTTCATAAGCATATTTCCAGATGTTTTGACGATGAGGATCAACCAGCCATTCGGGAAGATAGCTGCCCTTTAAGTGCACGGTTTCTTTTTCGATGCTGTACACCCAAGCGATGCCCGCCATAACGATGGTGCCCGTTGTCCCAATCAAAAGCCGTATATGGCGGCGTTTTGCCACAACAAATGCGATGGTTGTGGTCAGGGCCATGATCATAAAGCCAGCCAAAGCCGCACGGTTATGGGTTGAAACGATGGTGATCAAAGCCAGTGGCGTATAGATAAATCCAGCCCACCACCAACACCGTCCAAGTTTGTATCCTGCAAAAGTCACCACAGGGATAAGGCACAGGGCAACCGCGGCAAAGGCCTTAAGGGCAAATATAGGCCGCGCACCCATGATAATTTTGCCTTTGAAGGCGGACAGAATCATAGGCACACCATTTAACGATAAAACAGCGGCGAATGTTAACACGATGGCGGATATGATAAGGGCTTTAAACAACACCTTGTGAGCATCTTGTCGGTTATACAAAACCGAGCCCATGGCGGTGGCAGCCAAAATAAAGCCCCCACTTCGGGCAATCATTTTGAATGAGCCTGTGACGTCAAAAGAAAAGAATGCGGTTATGGACCAGACCAAAAATATTGCGGCAATTATTTTTGCCTGCGTGCTGCAAAGCGCATCCTTAAACCATGCGCGGCTTTGGATCGAACGTACCAGAACAAAGATTGAGGCTACCAAGGCCAATCCCAAGGCCGCTTGTTGTGGTGCCACTCCGCTCGCCCGCAAAGGCATGGCTATGCCCAACATGAAAGCGATAAAGCCAAGGATATATGAAAACCGAAGGGGGGGCGCGGGTGTGTTCATGGGCCTGTGTTTTAACAAAATGTATTTTTTATAAAATAAGACTGCATATATGACATTTATTGGGTGCGCATCCAAGCCAATAAAACCAAGGCGGGCCACAGGTCACCTTCGACGTTAAGACCTTTTTGGTGAGCCGCCCAACGAACTTGGATGCGCGCCATGTCCAAGTATTGCGTTGCCAACGCACAAGGTTCCATGACCAATGCCTCGCCCCATGATTTAAGATCGCCGCGCAACCATTGGCGAATGGGGGCGTCAAAGCCTTGTTTGGGGCGTTCGAATTCTTCACGGGGGATATGACGGGCCAGCAAGTCCTTTAAAATGGATTTCAAGCCATGGGTGGCGGGATCGACGAGATCAAAGGGCAACGACCACGCAAGGCGGGCCAATTCCAGGTTTAAAAAAGGTGTGCGCACTTCCAAACTGGCCGCCATGCTGGCCCGGTCGGTTTTCACCAACACGTCATCGGGCAAATACATCCGGGTGTCCAAGGCTTGAAAGCGTTGCACGTCATGAACATGCCCAAGGTCTAAACTTTCGGGGGCAAACAGGTCGCGTTCCAAACGGTCAAAGCCCAACACGGGAACCCCATCTCGCCAAAAGGAAGACGCAAACATAAAGAATTCTTCCACATGGGTGCTGGATCGATCCATAAGCCGGGTGAACCATTTGTGGCCAAGGTTTCCGGGTTTCCCCCGAAGCCCCGCAATGGCGTTGATGCCCTTAACCGGTAGGTGCTTTAGCCAAGCCTCAGCTTGTCCGGGTGCCACTTTATTTTGCCATTTTTGAACTTGGGAAAGATAGCGTCCATACCCACAAAACAGCTCGTCGCCGCCATCCCCGGCCAAGGCAACGGTGACATGTTCGCGGGCTTTGTGGCACAAAACGGCGGTGGGCAATTGGGATGGATCGGCAAAAGGCTCGTCATACATTTGCGCCAAGCTGTTCACGATGGCTTGCTCGTCGTTTTGACCAATAATGGTACAGGTGTGGTGTGTGCCCAAACGATCCGCGATGGCTTTGGCAAACGGGGCCTCGTTAAAATGTTTGTCTTCAAAACCAATGGTAAATGTGTTGATCGGTTTTGAAGATGCTTTTTGGGCATAGGCCGCCACCAGAGACGAATCTATGCCGCCCGATAAAAAGACACCCAGCGGCACGTCCGCGTCCAAGCGTCTAGAGACGGATGTTTCTAAGGCCTTGGAAACGTCATCCAAAGCCTCTTCGCGGGTGCCTTTAAAGGGGGTGAGGAAAGCCTTTTGGGCCTCTTGGGTGGGATCCCAATAGCGGTGAGTTTGAACGGCATCGTCTGTCAAGGTTAAGCAAGTGCCTGCTTCCAACTTGTTGTAAGCCGCATAAATGCTTTTGCCCCCCGGCACATACCGGTATCGGAAATAAAGGGCCAAAGCCTCGGGGTCCAAATCAGCTTTAAAACCCGGCAAGGCCTTGAGGGCTTTTAGTTCTGAGCCAAACACAAACGAATGTTCAGACCAACCATAATAGAGCGGCTTTTCGCCAAAACGATCGCGGGCCAAGGTGAGGGTGTTGTCTTGGGCATTCCACACCGCAAAGGCAAACATACCGTCCACTTGAGCCACGGTTTTTTCAACCCCATAGCGACGGATCATTTCCAGCAATACTTCGGTGTCTGAATGGCTTTGCCAATTGCTTACGGCTTCGGCGTCCAACTGCTTGCGCAGGTCCTTGAAATTGTAAATTTCACCGTTAAAGGCAATGACCAAATGGCCATCGGACGACGTCATGGGTTGATGCCCATGGTTGGTTAAATCCAAAATAGAAAGGCGGCGAAACCCAAGGCCAACCCGATCATCAGAAGAAACCCAAGCGCCTCCGTCATCTGGACCCCGGTGAACAATGGCATTCGAGGCTTGGGTTAAAAGGGTTTTTGCATCATCTTTGGGAAGGAAGCCGCGCCGATTTACATACCCAACAAATCCGCACATTAAGACCCCACCTGATCGTCGGGGGGGGCGTATTCAGGAACCAGAGCCTTAAGCCCCGCCATAAGATCCACAAAGTTTTCAGATCCGGCAGCGGCTTTTAGTTGATCTAAAATGCTGACCACTTGATCGACTTGTTGGGTGCGGGGCGAGGCCAATAAAATGCCCGGTGCACGGGTCGGAACCGGGGCTTCCGAGCCATGAAAAATTTCTTCAAACAGTTTTTCTCCGGGACGGGTTCCGGTGAATTGGATGTCGGTGTTTTGGCCCGGTTTTAAATCGGCCAAACGGATCATTTGTCGGGCCAGATCAACAATTTTGATGGGCTCGCCCATGTCGAGCACGAAAATCTTGCCGTGATGGTCGTTGTTTCCGGCCCCTAAACTGGACGCTTGCAACACCAATTCTACGGCTTCGCGAATGGTCATGAAATAACGTGTCATGTCCGGGTGGGTGACCGTGATGGGACCGCCCGCGTTGAGTTGGCGTTGGAACAAGGGCACCACGGACCCGGTCGAACCCAACACATTGCCAAAGCGCACGGTGACAAAACGTGTGCCCGGGTTGTTTTTGCGGCGAAGGTCCAACGCTTGCACATAGGTCTCGGCAATGCGTTTGGTGGCGCCCATGATGTTGGTGGGGTTAACCGCTTTGTCGGTGGAAATCATGACCATTTGAGCAACATTTGCGGCTTCACAAGCATCGGCAACGTTGCGGGTGCCTTGCACATTGGTTTGCATGCCTTCGAACGGATTGTCTTCGACCAACGGCACATGTTTAAGGGCGGCGGCATGAAACACCAATTCGGGTTTGACGTGGGCAAACACCTGATCGATACGGGCGCGGTCTCGGACATCGGCTAAAATCGCGTGGCGGGTGATGGCCGGCGCATGTTCGATCATTTCCCGGTCAATTTGGTAGAGCGCAAATTCGGAATTTTCCACCAACAC
>JAESSV010000031.1 GCA_016763895.1 Magnetovibrio sp.
ATTTTTTCTTTGAACAAAAACATTCTGGCATTGTCTGCGGTGTTGACGAAGCCGGTCGCGGCCCGTGGGCGGGGCCTGTGGTCGCCGGCGCCGCCATATTGGACCGAACCCAATTGCCCGAAGATTTGCTTCAAGGCTTAGACGATTCCAAAAAATTAAAAGCGGCAAAACGAGAAATTCTCTTGGCGCGTTTGATGGAATGCGACGCGGTACAGTTGGGATTGGGCATCGCCAGTGTCGAAGAAGTCGATCACGTCAACATCTTGCAAGCGACATTTTTGGCCATGAAACGTGCCGTGGAAAATTTAGCCCTCGTGCCCGATTTTGCGCTTATTGACGGCAATAAAATCCCCCCCCATTTGCCGTGCCCCGCCGAGGCCGTGATCAAGGGCGATGGCCTGTCTTTATCCATAGCCGCAGCATCCATTCAAGCCAAGGTCGCGCGGGACCATATGATGGTCGAATTGGACCTTTTGCACCCGGGTTATGGCTGGGCCAATAATGCAGGATATGGCACAAAGCAGCATCAAGAGGGCCTAAAACGGCTTGGAATTACCCCGCATCACAGAAAAAGTTTTGCGCCAATTCGCAAGATATTGAGTCTTGGGGATTCCTGAGACTCAACATATAGCATTAAACAAAAACTATAAGCTCTTGATTCCATTAAATTCTTGACGGGGAGTCTCTGCTCGTCCACCCTGTCTTCATGAAAAATAAAGATTTACCGCTGAACCAAGTCGTTTTGGGTGACTGCATTAAGACCATGGAAAGCCTGCCGGAAGGCTCGATTGACATGATCTTTGCGGACCCGCCTTATAACCTGCAATTGCAAGGGGATTTGCATCGTCCCAACAACACCAAAGTGGACGCTGTTGATGATGCATGGGATCAGTTTGAAAGCTTTGAAGCTTACGACGATTTCACCAAACGCTGGCTCAAAGCCGCTCGTCGGTTGTTGAAACCAGATGGCACACTTTGGGTGATTGGCAGCTATCACAATATTTTCCGTGTGGGCGCAACGTTGCAAGATTTGGGATTTTGGATGCTCAACGATGTGATTTGGCGCAAAACGAACCCCATGCCGAATTTTCGCGGACGCCGTTTTACCAACGCCCATGAAACCATGATTTGGGTGGCCAAGGACAAAGAGGCCCGTTACCGCTTTAATTATGAAGCCATGAAAGCCTTGAACGACGATTTGCAAATGCGGTCCGATTGGACCTTGCCCATTTGTTCCGGCAAAGAGCGTTTGAAAAATGAAGAAGGCAACAAAGCCCATCCCACGCAAAAACCGGAAAGTTTGTTGTACCGGGTGATTTTAAGCTCGAGCCTGCCGGGCGACGTGATCTTGGATCCGTTCTTTGGTTCTGGCACCACGGGTGCGGTCGCGAAAAAATTGGGCCGCAACTGGATCGGTTGTGATGAAAGTTCTGAGTATGCTGAGATCGCCACCAAACGCATTGCTAAAATCCGCGCTGAAAAAGATTTGGAACTTCTGCGCACCCAAAGCAAACGCAGCCTGCCCCGCGTGCCGTTTGGCAACGTGGTTGAACGCGGAATGTTGAAAGCCGGAGACGTGCTTTATGACGGTCGTCGTCGTTATTCAGCGAAAGTCCGTGCGGACGGAACCTTGGTCACATCTGATTTCAAAGGGTCCATCCACCAAGTTGGAGCCTTTGTGCAAAAAGCACCAAGCTGTAACGGTTGGCAATTTTGGTATGTTGAAAAACGCGGCAAGCTGATCCCGATTGAAAGCTATCGTGAAAAAATCCGCGCCGACATGCATTAGCCCTACAAAAATTTAGAAATTGGACCTTGCGTCCAAAAGCCCCCAAAGCACTCACAGTTCCAGGTCGCACTTGAACACCGCTTTGGGGGCTGTTTTATTTAAGCCGTTAAACAGAGTGTGTAGGCTCGTCATCATGCGCCTCGTCTGCGCATCTATCTTGTTCCAATTCAACGGTCGAATGTTCAACCCCAAAATGGTCGCGCAAGCGCGCCTTGATGGTGGCAATTAAAACATCCGGTTGAAGCGTATCATTTGCCCGGACATGAAGCGTCACCATGGGTCTTTCTTGGGTGATTGACCACGTATGAATGTGATGTACGTCTTCTACGGCGGGAAGCAAGGCTTCCAGATCCGATTTTATATCGCGGGGGTCAAGGCCTTGTGGGCTGCCTTCCAAAAGAATGTGCCCACTTTGACGCACCACGCCCCAGGCCGATTTAAGAAGGATAAAGGCCACAAAAACCGACAAAATTGGGTCAATCGGAAGCCACCCGGTAAAAATGATGACGATTGCGGCGATGATTGCGGCAACGGACCCCAACACATCACCGATGACATGCAACACGGCGGCGCGCAGGTTGAGATTTTCTTGATCGCCACCCTGCAAAATCCAAAACGACACCATATTGACCACCAATCCTGTTAGGGCAATCCAAAACATGGTGCCGCCTAAAATCGGGGCGGGTTGTGATATCCTGTGCCACGCTTCAACCACAATCCAGATGGCGATGCCAAACAAGGTTAGGCCATTCACAAACGCGACCAGAATAGAAAACCTATCAAAGCCATACGTGCGCATAAAGTCCGCCGGTTGACGCGCAAGTTTAAAGCCCAACCACGCCAGCGCGAGGCTGATAAAATCGATCAACATATGCCCGGCATCTGCAAGCAACGCCAAGGATCCCGAAACGATGCCGCCGATGATTTCGGCAATCATAAACAGGCCCGTCAAAACCGCAGCAATGCCAACGCGGCGTGCGTTGGTGCTGCTGATATAGTGGGAATGATCGTGGTGACTCATTTAAAAAAGCCCTGTTGTTTCGCCCCATTTTAACACAGAAAATCATACCATGACCAGCAACCCCCTTGCCATCTGGTTCTCGGTTGCCTAAAAACAAAGGAGCATTCATTCTCTTATTAAGGATCAGCCTATGTCATTGAAATGGGATTCGCGCTTTATTCGTTTGGCCCGAGAAATTGGCTCTTGGTCCAAGGATCGATCAACCCGGGTGGGGGCCGTGATTGTCGCCGAAGACAAAACGCCCAGCTCTTATGGTTACAATGGTTTTCCGCGCGATATCGACGATGATGCGGCGGAACGCCATGAACGTCCTGACAAGTATGATTGGACCGAACACGCCGAACGCAACGCCATTTACAATGCCACCCGCACCGGGCAAACGTTGTTGCACAACACCACTTATGTCACCCACGTGCCCTGCCCCGATTGTGCTCGAGCTATTTTACAAGTTGGCATCAAACGCGTGGTGGTCGACCGGGCTTCGGTTTCGGATGCGGACTTCCAAACCCGCTGGGATGAAAAAGGCAAATTCTCAGAACGCATGTTCAAAGAAGCGGGTGTCGAAATGGATTACGGTGAAGCCAAAAGCGAAGATGAAATTCGCAGCACCGACCAAGCTTAAGTCCTACAGGGTTGCATGTTCACGGATCCAGTCTTTGATGAACGCGGAAAAAACCTTCATTTTTAAAGGCATGTAATCCCGGTGCTGGCGGATCAAAAAAAGCTTTAGGTTTTCGATTTCATAATCCGGCAAAATGATCTGAATTTGATTGTTGGCGACTTCATCCTTGTGGGTGTAACAAGGCAAAATGGCAATGCCGAGGCCTTGCAAAACAGCCGCTTTTACAAAAATAGGATTGTTGGCGCGGTAATTCCCCGTCACAGAAACGGACTGCGTGCCGTGACGGTTCTTCATGTGCCAAATATCTGATCCCGTGCGGTTGTGCACATAACGCAAACAATTGTGGTCTTTCAGATCGTTGGGTATTTTAGGGGTTCCGTGCTTGGCAAGGTAGGACGGGGCCGCACAAATGTTTAATTGCATGGACGAAATATGTGTGGCGATCAGGCTGGAATCGGGGAGCGCCGGGGCCAATCGCAAGGCAAAATCAATTTGTCCTTCGGTAAAATCAACGATTTCATCCGTCAGCCGTGTTTCCAACGTGATCTTGGGATACTTTAGTGAAAATTGGGCAAAGGCTTGATTGAGCACCGTGATGCCAAGGCCCGATGGGCACGTAATGCGCAATCGTCCTTGGGCTTCTCCGTGCATTTCGGCAACGATATTTTCAGACACTTCGGCTTCACAAAGCACCTTTAAACTTTGCGAGTAATAAGCCTCCCCCGTTTCCGTAAGGCTTAAACGGCGGGTTGAACGGTTGAGAAGCTTTGCGCCCAAACGACCTTCTAACCATGAAACTTGTTTGCTGACCAAGGACGCAGAACAAGCACCTTCGCGAGCCGCCTTGCTGAAACTTTGCATGTCAACCACACGGACAAAGGTGCGCATACAGGTCAGGGTATCCATATAAAATCCTCGATTATCTACGTTTTGGAAAATATAACGTGAATTAATCGCACTATAAATGATTATTTGGAATGGATAGGGTCTTGTCACGGATTTTATATTTTTAAAATGGAGAACTTTGCAATGAGAAAACGAATTTGTGCGTCTTTGGGAGCAGGCCTTTTGGCTTCATTGATCAGCACGGCGGTGTTTGCGGGCGCCGGCCATAGCCATGCCCCAGCCCCAGCCCCTGGCCATAGCCATGCCCCTGGCCATAGCCATGCCCCTGGCCCAACGCCATCATCGGTTACGATTGGGTCGCAACCCGTTGGCGGCAACGTTTCTGTTGTCATGGGCCTCGACGGGTTTGCCGGCGGCAACGTGGGGGTGTCTTCGGGACCGGATGGCTTGTTGGTCATCGACGATATGTTGCCCGGATTCGCACCACAGCTTGAACGGGCCTTGGATGATTTGAAAACATGCCTGACCTGTGGTGATTTAAAATATTTGATCAATACCCATTGGCATTTTGATCATGTTGGCAACAACGAACACTTTGGTGGGGATGCGGTTTTGATCGCGCATGATGCGGTGCGCCCGTTGTTGAAAAAACCGCAAAACCTAAAAGCGTTCAACATGAAAATTCCCGCAAAGAATAGAGATGGCCTGCCCGACATCACGTTCGCGATGAAATCATCGGTGTATTTTAATGGTGAAGAAATCCAACTGACCCATTTCCCCAAAAGCCATACATCGGGTGATATCGCCGCGTACTTCACCAAATCCAATGTTGTGCATTTGGGTGACATATACTTTAACGGCATGTTTCCGTTTGTTGATCTGCAAAATGGCGGCAACGTCAAAGGCGTCATCCACAGTGTTGAAACGGCGTTGGCCCAATATCCAAAGGATGTCAAAATCATTCCCGGTCATGGCCCGGTTTCAAACATGAACGAGCTCAAGAATTATTTAGCAATGCTAAAGGCGACTTTGAACACGGTCGAACAAGGCAAAGCGAAGGGCCTCAGCCTAGAACAAATTCAAAAGCACGGGCTGGATAAAAAATGGGCGTCTTGGGCGTGGAAATTCGTCAGCACCGAAAAATGGATCGCACTGATTTACAACAGCCTCTAACAACATGATGATCCCTTGCCGTGCGGCTTCCTTGGTTTACAGGACTAGCGCGTCGGTATGGGGTCACCATCGCCGGTGTAATCATAAAAACCCTTGCCCGTTTTGCGGCCCAACCACCCGGCTTCGACGTATTTTACCAACAACGGACACGGGCGATATTTGCTGTCGGCGAGGCCTTCGTGCAAGACGTTAACCACGGCCAAAAACGTATCCAGGCCAATAAAGTCGGCAAGTTCCAACGGCCCCATAGGGTGATGCAAGCCCATCTTCATGGCATTGTCGGTGGCGGATACAGACCCCACACCTTCGTACAAAGTATAAACGGCTTCGTTGATCATGGGCATCAAGATGCGATTGACGATGAAGGCCGGAAAATCTTCGGCGGACACCGGAGATTTTCCCATGCGTTTGGCAAGATCAGAAACGGTTTTAAAGGTTTCGGGGGACGTGGCAATGCCGCGGATCATTTCCACCAATTCCATAGCCGGCACCGGGTTCATAAAGTGCATGCCCACAAATTGATCGGGGCGGTCCGTTTGGGCCGCCAAACGCGTGATGGAAATTGAAGATGTGTTGGACGCGATGATCGCGCTCGGTTTTAAAACCGGGCACAGTTGACGCAAAATAGACTTCTTGATTTCTTCATTTTCGATGGCGGCTTCGATAACGATGTCGGCGTCTGAAAAGGCGGCCATATTGGTACTTGCGGAAATTAATGGCAAAGCCGAGTCCAGCTCGGCCTGGGTGATCTTTCCTCGTTCAACCCGGCGAATCATTTTTTGTTCAATGGTTCCAATCGCGGCCTCAGCCTGTGACGCCACGCTGTCCATGATGTGCACTTCGTAACCCGACAAAGCCGAGACTTGTGCGATGCCAAGGCCCATCTGCCCTGCCCCGATGATGCCGATTTTCTGAATTGTATCCACTGACATTAGTCTGTTCCCTAAACATTGAACCCGTATGGTGTCATTCTTCAAGCGCTGCGGCAAGCTCTGGTAACACCTCAAATAAATCGGCAACCAAACCATAGTCGGCGATTGTAAAAATGGGCGCATCGGGGTCTGAATTAATGGCCACGATGACCCGTGAATCTTTCATGCCTGCCAAGTGTTGAATGGCCCCGGAAATGCCCACAGCAATATACAATTCGGGCGCCACCATTTTACCCGTTTGCCCGACTTGCAAGTCGTTGGGCGCAAAACCCGCATCCACGGCAGCGCGCGAAGCCCCGATGGCGGCCCCCAAATGATCGGCGACTTTTTCCAACAGCGCAAAGTTTTCTTTCGATCCCACACCCCGTCCCCCGGAAATAACCACGGTCGACGAAGACAGGTCCGGGCGGCTTGAAACCGTGCGTTCGGTGCTGATAAATTTAGAAAGCTCTGGGGGGGCCATAAACGGGACGGCTTTGACATCGGCATGACCGCCCGTCATTGGCGCCGTAAAGAACGCCGTAGAACGCACGGTGATAACCTTGATCGGATCCGAACTTTGCACGGTTTGAATGGCATTTCCGGCAAAAACAGCACGTTTAAAGGTGTTTTCGTTGACCACCGCCAAAATGTCAGACAGCTGTTGAACATCAAGCATGGCCGCCACCCGGGGCATGATATTTTTGCCCAAACTGGTGGCGGGTGCCAACAAGGCATCATAGTTTTCGGCTAAGGATTTAAGAACCGGGGCGACGGCCTCAGCCAGACCTTGTTTCAAACCCGGGCCATCGGCGACCAAAACCGATTGAACGTCCGCAATTTGGGCGCAAGCGTTCACAACGTCTTGGCAATTTTCTCCGGCCACCAACACATCAACCGTGCCCAAAGCCTTGGCACAGGTGATGGTATTGAGCGTTTGCAGCCCTAAATTTTGATTGTCATGATCGACCAGAACCAATGTGCGCATCATATCACCTTTGCTTCTGTTTTAAGCTTGTGAACCAAATCTTGAACAGAATTGACGATTTTTCCGACGGGGCGAATGTCGGGTTCATCGGTGGATAACACCGTCAATCGGGGTCGGGTATCGATGCCTAAATCTTCTAGGGCGATGGTTTCAAACGGTTTTCTTTTGGCCTTCATGATGTTGGGCAACGAGGCATAACGGGGCTCGTTTAAACGCAGATCCGTGCTGATCACGCATGGCAATTTAAGCTTGAGCGTTTCCAATCCGCCATCGACTTCGCGCACCACCGTGGCGGTGCCGTCCTTGATTTCGAGGTTTGAGGCAAACGTGCCTTGTCCCCATCCCAAAAGAGCCGCGACCATTTGAGCGGTTTGATTAGCGTCATCATCAATGGCTTGTTTGCCCAATAAAATCAGCTCAGGCCTTTCACGTTCAGAAATTGCCTTGAGAACTTTTGCAACCGATAGTGGTTCAAGGGGGTTGGCCATTTCATCCATGACGATGTGAATGGCCCGGGACGCCCCAATGGCAAGTGCGGTGCGCAGGGTATCTTTACAGCCCTGAGGTCCAATGGACACGGCAATTATTTCAGAGGCAATCCCGGCTTCGACAAGGCGCACGGCTTCTTCGAGGGCGATTTCATCATAGGGGTTCATGGACATTTTTACGCCCGATGTATCGACACCTGACCCATCCGAGCGGACGCGGATTTTAACGTTGAAATCAACCACCCGTTTAACGGCGACAAGAACCTTCATGATGTAAATTGTCCAGTTTGCTAAAATAAGGAACAAAGGTTAGGCAAAATTTAGCCTCAACGCAATGGAATTAGACTCCGCCGGGCTTCCACAAAATATCCAGCTTGCCATCCTTGTTTTGCACCCGAGCCATTTGAAACAAAAGATCGGACAAGCGATTAAGGTATTTTAAGATTTCAGGGTTTAAGTTTTGGGCCTCTGCCAAAGCCGCTACGGTGCGTTCGGCACGCCTGACCACCGTGCGGGCAACGTGGATGCGGGCGGCACTTTCTTTGCCCCCGGGCAACACAAAACTGGACAGCGGTTGCAGGTTTTCACCAAGGCTGTCGATGCCTTGTTCCAACCATAGCGTCGCATCGGATGTTATGCGCAACGCTCCGTCTAAATCCGCCGGTGTTGCAAGGTCTGCGCCAAATCAAACAAGTCATTTTGAACTTGCTGCAAAACTTCAAAAGCAGAACTGGATTTACCGATCACCGCACAGGCAAAACCCACCGCCCCGTTGGCTTCGTCCACGTCCCCGATGGCCGAAAATTGAAGATGAGATTTTTTTTGTCGCCCACCGCCGACCAAGCCGCTTTCGCCTGTGTCGCCCGTGCGCGTGTAAATTTTTGTAAGTTTAACCATGATGTCTGCCCATGTTTTCAGTTTAACGTTAAAAGAGTTAAGGAATTTGCACAGTCAATTCAGCCACCAAAGGGGCATGATATGATTGTGGAGAATTTGGCACTGCGGCGGGGCTGCCGACTTCATCGTGAAGCGCTTCGTTGTGGCATTCAATATGGTGCAGCCAGCCCATAAGGCCTTGGGATAAAAATATATGGTCAACCATGTGGCCTTGGCCCCGATGAATGACGGAAAAGCGTTGGCTTGTGGGCAGGCTGCGTTCCGCCGCGACCAACATCCGAGAGGCAAATTCACCGTCGCCCATGTCGTCTTCATCACCGCGAATGATGCGGGCGGGGGCTTCGTGGTCTGTGCAATTAAAGTCACCCGCGACGCACACCATGGCCTTTGGGTCCATGTCAAACAAGCGTTCCAAGAACGTGCGCACCTCCAAAGCTTGTCCGGCGGCTTTGACTGACGTTAGAAAATAACCCTCGGCCCACCCCGCCAGGCTCTTCCAATTGTGGGTGTCGGTTTTTTGCCCCTGAATAAAGGCCGCTCTGGGGGCGCGCAGGTGTACGTTCACCACCACCATTTTTTGCCCGTGTCCCAAATCCACATCCACGTACAAAAATGGACGATCCCAATGAATGGGTTCAGGCTTGTCCATGGCGGGGTCAGACGTCGCACAGCGAAATTCGGGCGGGTCGACCAAATGGTTCCAAATTTCTTCGGACCCCAAAATGGGAAATTTCGACAACACCACCAGATTATGGTGATTGCTGACACCGCGTCCCGAAGGACTTTGGGTACAGGCGCGATGATAGTGTTCATACACCGTACCCTTTAAAACTTGATCAAGGGCTTTCAAGTGACGCTTTTTTTTATCGCTCCCAAATTGTCCGTTCACTTCTTGCAAACACAAAATGTCCGCCCGCAACCGCACCAGTTGCGGGCGCAGGGCCGAAACACGATTGTCAAGACTGCCTCGACCGCCCCGGTTCGGGGGCTGATCGTCCAAACTTTCCATGTTGAAC
>JAESSV010000032.1 GCA_016763895.1 Magnetovibrio sp.
AAAGGAATTCGAACACACCAATTCGGCCAGTCCGCCCGATTGGTGCGCGGGCGAAGATTTGTCGGGGCGCATTTCGTGCAACACAACGGGGATGCCCAAATTGGCAAGTTGCCACGCGGCTTCTGATCCGGCGAGGCCACCGCCGATGACGTGAATGGGGCGAGAGGTTTTGGGGGTGTTTGTATTCATGATCGAGTTTTAAGGCTCTTAAGCCCCCGCCGTCAAGGTTCGGGGTAACCTTGACTGTTGGCACAGAGAGCGTTAATCCTGTGCTCAATTATTTCTCGTGGATTGACACCAACATTTCGAACCTGAAATATCGGGCCTAAAATGTTGGGCCATTCCTTGAGATTATCTTTTTGATAGGCTTTGACGGAAACACAACACCCCACCTTGCGGTGGCCGCTTTTATTTCCGTCAAACCACTGGGAGTATGACACGTGGACCCACAGTTTAAACTTGATATCTTGATGGCAATGGCATTGGCTTATGGTGGCATCTTGCTGTATCGCTATTGGCCAAGGCTTCAGGCGAAATTATTGAATGTGCCGTTTATCGCTCCATCCGCGCTCAAAGCCCGTTTGGATGATGGTGAAGACATCTTGATCATTGATGTGCGTATGGCCCACGAAGTCACGGGCGTGATGGGTAAAATTGAAGGATCATTGAATTTGCAAGCTTCGCAACTTGCTCAAAAATTAGAAGACCTTGGCACCAAGCTTGACCCTTATAAAAAACAGCGCATTGTGATTACGTGTCAAAGCAACAGCCGGTCTCCCAAAGCCGCGCGGATTTTGTTCCAATTTGGCTTCTCTAAAATTTCAATTTTGGACGGCGGTATGAAAAAGTGGTCGCGCCTTAAACCATAAAATCCCACAGCCTTGGCTCTGATCCGCCTAACTTAGATATAGTGTAAATGCAGAGAAAATCCGGTCCATTTGCCCGGTTTCAGGCTTTGTTGTTCCAGGGCCGATCTTCTTTGTCGTAACATGTAAGATCAGCCATATTATGTCTTTCTCCGCTTAGGCTCAGGCTTAGGCTTGGGCTTAGGCTTGAGCTTAGGCTTGGGCTTTTTTCGCCTTTAAACTTTTTTCGCCTTTAAACTTTTTTCGCCTTTAAACTTTTTTCGCCTTTAAACAGGGCGCCAGATAATGCCCCGTATGGCTTTTTTTGTTTTTGGCAATGTCTTCCGGTGTGCCTATGGCGACGATGGCACCGCCTTTTGAACCGCCTTCGGGGCCGATGTCGATGATCCAGTCGGCGGTTTTGATGACTTCCAGATTGTGTTCAATCACAATCATGGTGTTGCCTTGGTCCACCAGCGCATGCAGCACTTCCAAAAGCTTGTTTACGTCATCAAAGTGCAGGCCCGTGGTGGGTTCGTCCAAGATGTACAAGGTCTTGCCCGTGGCGCGCCTAGACAATTCCTTGGCAAGTTTGACCCGTTGGGCTTCGCCCCCCGATAACGTGGTGGCTTGTTGGCCCAAGTGAATATAGCTGAGCCCCACTTGATTTAAGGTGGCCATTTTGTCGCGGATGGTGGGCACGGCTTTGAAGAATTGAAACGCTTCTTCAACGGTCATATCCAACACATCGGCGATGGATTTGTCTCGGAACCTAATGTCCAAGGTTTCGCGGTTATAGCGTTTGCCTTGGCACACATCACATTGCACATAAACGTCCGGCAAAAAGTGCATTTCGATCTTGATCAAGCCATCGCCCCGGCACGCTTCACACCGTCCGCCCTTGACGTTAAAGCTAAAGCGACCGGGTTTGTAACCCCGGCGTTGAGCTTCGGGAAGGCCCGCAAACCATTCTCGGATGGGGGTAAATGCCCCGGTATAGGTGGCCGGGTTGGAACGCGGCGTGCGGCCAATGGGGGACTGATCAATATCGACAATTTTGTCAATAAATTCAATGCCTTCAATGCTATCGTGAGGTCCGGCATGAAGCCGGGCACCGTGCATACGCCGGGCCAAAGACTTGTATAAGGTTTCGATCACCAACGAAGACTTTCCGCCGCCCGACACACCCGTGACACAGGTGAAGGTGCCCAAGGGAAAGTCGACGGTAACATTTTGTAAGTTGTTGGCTTTGGCACCAACGAGGCGGATTTTTTTGCCCTTGTGACCGGGGCGGCGTTTTTCGGGCAAGGGCACACATTTTACGCCGTTTAAATATTTCCCGGTCAGGCTGTTTTCATTCGCCATGACTTCTTCGGGCGTGCCCCGGGCAATGATTTCACCGCCATGAATCCCAGCACCGGGGCCAATGTCGATCAAATAATCGGCCGAGCGAATGGCGTCTTCGTCATGTTCGACGACGATCACCGTGTTGCCCAAATCGCGGAGGTGTTCAAGGGTGATCAGCAAGCGATCGTTGTCGCGTTGGTGCAAGCCGATGGACGGTTCATCCAACACATACAACACCCCGGTAAGACCCGAGCCAATTTGCGACGCCAAGCGAATGCGTTGGCTTTCGCCCCCCGAAAGCGTTCCCGAAGCTCTTGAAAGGGTTAGGTATTCCAAGCCCACATTCACCAAAAAACCAAGCCTGTCGTTGATTTCACGCAAAATCCGGCGCGCGATTTCTTGGTGTTGCTTGCTGAGTTTATGTTCCACATTCAAAAACCACTCGGCCGCATCGTTGATCGCAAGACAGGTGATTTCTGAGGCATGCTTGCCGTCAATTTTGACCGCCAAAGCTTCGGGTTTCAAACGGTGACCCCCACAAGCTTCACATTTGGTGACGGTTTGGTACTTGCTGAGTTCGTCTCGGACCCAATTTGAATCGGTTTCCAGCCATCTGCGTTCCATGTTGGGAATCACGCCTTCAAACGGTTTGCTGACCTGATAGCTTTTGCGACCATCGTCATAGCTCATGATGATGTCTTCGTCTTCACCACTGCCGAACAACAAAACGTCTTGAAATTTGCGCGGCAGATCGGCGTAAGGGGTCCGCAAATCAAAACCATAGTGAATGCCAAGGCTTTCCATGGTTTGACTATAATAAGGGGAACTGGATCCGGCCCATGGGGCAATGGCGCCTTGGGCCAAGGTCAAACGATCATCGGGGATCACTTGTTCGGGGTCAAAGTACATTTCGGTGCCAAGCCCGTCACATTCCGGGCAAGCCCCAAAGGGATTGTTGAACGAAAACAAACGAGGTTCTATTTCGTCAATGGTAAAGCCGGACACGGGGCAGGCAAACTTGGCGGAAAACGGCGTGATGTGGCCGTTTTCGGCGTTTTCGGTCAAAGCCAGCCCATCGGCCAGCATGAGTGCTGTTTCAAAGCTGTCGGCGAGGCGCGTTCGAATGCCGTCTTTGATGCGGATACGATCCACCACCACTTCGATGGTGTGCTTAATTTTTTTGTTGAGCGCCGGGACGTCTTCAATCTCAAACATCTCGCCGTCGATTTTGACCCTTTGGAAGCCCTTTTTGGCCAGGTCTTGAAGTTCTTTTTTGTATTCACCTTTGCGCCCCCGCACGATGGGCGCCAGCAACAACAAGCGGATGCCTTCGTCCATGTCCATGACACGGTCAACCATTTGGCTGACGGTTTGGCTTTCGATGGGCAGCCCCGTTGTTGGTGAATGGGGGATACCCACCCGGGCCCACAACAAACGAATATAGTCATATATTTCTGTCACCGTGCCGACGGTTGATCGAGGATTGCGGCTGGTGGTTTTTTGTTCAATGGAAATGGC
>JAESSV010000033.1 GCA_016763895.1 Magnetovibrio sp.
TGGTACCCCTCCGCATCGCGCACCTTCTTGTCCGCGGCCCAAAGTGGTGCTGTATTCGTGACCGTGATCATGAGCGCCACGTGCTTGCTCAAAAATTGCCAAGTCATTGGTAACAATCATGCCGCCTTCGCCGCACTGGATAACCTTACCGGCATCAAGACTGAACGTGCCCACATCGCCAAGAGTGCCCAGAGCCTTGCCCTTGTAAGTACCACCCGTACCTTGAGCCGAATCTTCCATGACCTTTATGCCGTGTTTTTTGGCAATGCTTAAAATCGGATTCATGTCGGCGGCGACGCCCATCATATGCACGGGAATGATGCATTTGGTTTTGTCTGTGATTGCCGCTTCCATCGCAACGGGATCCATATTGAGACTATCATCGACATCAACGATAACCGGTGTAGCACCGCACATTAAAATGGCTTCGACGGTGGCAACGAACGTATGTGCCTGGGTGATCACTTCGTCACCACGACCGATACCCAACGCATCCATGCCGACCTTCAACGCCGCCGATCCAGAGGATACGGCTTGCGCGTGGGTTGCGCCTAAACGCTTGGCAAAGGCGGCTTCGAGCTCGCGCACCTTGAACGAGCCACCGCGCATGGCGTCAAACCCGTGGGCAAACATAACGCCGCCATACTTGTCAAAAACTTCCAATACGGCATCGCGTTCTTCCTGTCCGATGACTTCAAATCAGGGCATTTTTTATGATCCTTATAACTTAATGGGTTTAAGCAACGTGATGGCGCAACATTTCAAGCGCGTCCGTTTCAGCGATAAATTCTATGGGGTTTTGGTTAAACGCGCCTTGCAACGGAACCATAAGTTCGGCAACCGCTTCAACGTTTTCGGCTGTTACACCCCACTGACATAACGTCTTTGGCACACCCATGGTGTTTGACAATTCACGTATGACTTCGGCGAAGCGTTTTGATTTCTGTTCAGCGGTCCAATCGGTGTGTGGTTCGATCAAATCCAACAGCTCTGCGTATTCGAACCAACCTTTTTGAACGTTATATTCGATAACGGATGCAATAAAGATGCCGCCGCCGATACCATGAGGTACTTTGTAGTGTACGCCCAACGGATAAGACAGAGCACCCGAAATGCCTGAGCCTGAATTAAACAATCCAGCAGCGGCCAAATATGCGCCCATTAAAATGGCTTGTTTCGCATCCAAATCTTTGGGCGCATTGATCAAGGCTGGCAGGTTTTTGTACAATGTAACAAAAGCTTCACGGTTAGATGCGCGTGTCATAGGATTAGCATTGCCGGTCATGAAGCTTTCCAAGGTGTGGACCATGGCATCCATGCCTGCTGAAACCGCCACATCATGGGGGCAACTTTCAAGCCATAAAGCATCCAGAACCGCATAGGTCGCGTTCAAATAACGCCCATTGATACCAAGCTTTTTCATTTCGCTTTTGTCGGTAAACACCGCGTTTATGGTGACTTCCGAACCTGTTCCCGCTGTGGTGGGGATGCACACACTGGGCACCGCAGGAACGGTCAACTGATCAAAACCGCGATACTTAAGGCCGGGTCCCGGGTTGGTGATCAGCCCGGCAACAGCCTTCGCAATATCCAAAGCCGAGCCGCCACCAATGGCGATCACGGCATCCACTTGATTGATCGCCCGTGCTTGGTCGGCAACGTTGTCCAAGTAGTCGTAAGACGGTTCTTCTGATCCACGCAGTTGGATTTCCGTAACAGACTCCGCAGCACCTTCGATAATCTTCTTGATTTCAAGGTAATACGCGCTGTGTTTAGCAACACCTTCATCGACCAAAAGTGCTATATTTTTCCAGCCATCGGCTTCAATCAGCGTATTTAACTCACGTGACTTACCAATCCCATAATGTAGGCGGTTGTTTATTTGAAAAAAGAAATCGGTCTTCATTTGTTTTTTTCTCCTTGTAGCCGACTGTCCGCACTAAACACATCAGAAAATTCCTTCATCGCGCGTTCAATATCGTGCTTTTGTCCTATATCGATCCAATATTCATGGACCGGGAAGACTGCAGGCTGCAAGCCTTCTTCTAACAGTTGGTTGATGATGTCCGTAATATCGATAGGTTCATCGGGTTTGATACGATCAAAGACCTCTGGTGAAATGACGTAAATGCCTGCGTTGACTAATGCTTGGCGCTGAGGTTTTTCAACAAGGCTTCGCAAATAGGGCCCTTCGGTTTCCAGAACACCATAAGGAACCGAGTACGTATATTCACGTACGCACACCGTCATCGGTGCCTTATGTTCTTCATGGAATTCGATGAGCTTATCAAAATTCAATTTGGTAAGCAGGTCACCGTTCATCAAAATCACGGGCTCGGTCGGCTTTTCTTCCATCAAAGACAACGCCCCGGCCGTTCCCAATGGACTTGTTTCTCGCAGGTAATCGATGTCGATCCCCCAACGCGATCCATCGCCAAAGTATCCTTCGATTTGCGATGCTAAATAGTTCAGGGAAATAAAGAACTTTCCGAATCCAAATTCGTGCAACTGGCCAATAATGGTCTCCAAAATAGGCCTATCACCAATGTGTAACATGGGTTTGGGAACATCATTGGTGAGCGGCCGTAATCGAGAACCTAGTCCTCCAGCCATCAACACCACCCAATTGGAGCGCATACCTTGTGGTTCGGTCGTCGCGAGATCCACCAAAATTCCGTCCGCATCTATAATTGGCATGTGATGCACACCCAAAGTGCGCATCCGGCTGATCAACATATCGCGGCTATCACCTGGCTTCCCATGGATAGGATCTGCGGACATGATCTCCCCCACAGCAACATCCATACCCTTACCGGCCAACAACGCACGACGCACATCACCGTCCGTCACCACGCCTTCGAGTTTTTGCTTGTCGTTCACCACCATGACAATTTGCATGGCGGTTTCTTCCAAGGCCGTCATCGCGTCCTTCATCGTGGACGGGGGTTGGATGATCGCTTCTTGCCAATGCTTCAGCATAATTTCATTTCCTTGGCAGGAACCCCTGCAACGCGAACATCATGTTCAACATTCTTTATCACAACGGCCCCAGCCGCAATCCGTGCGCCATTTCCGATATTAAGGCCGTGTATCACAGCCGCGCCAATTCCAACATAGGCATCTTCACCAACAGAAACCCCGCCCCCCAGAGCCACGCCCGGGGATACATGGGCACCTGAGCCGATGTGACAATCGTGATCCACTGAAGCCCTTGTGTTTACAATGGCAAACGCTCCGACATGGCTGCCCGCTTGAACCACGGCCCCCGCCATAATTTGGGCACCATGATCAATTTCACAGCCTCGTCCAACAATAGCGTCTAAATGAACCAATGGCGGAAAAATATAGCCTTTTTCTTGCAATGCCAAAGCAACAGACTTGCGCCCCTTTAAGGCTTGGCACAAATCATCACCAGAAGCTCCGAGCCCCAAAGCCAAGTTGACCGTATCAGGTGCGAATTTTTCTAAAATATCATCGCCACCGATAATGTCTATACCCAATACATTTTCACCGTGACGTTGAGAATCCACATCCGTGAGGCCAACGATCGTGGCTTCCATTTCCAACAACAGATCGACGACCACTTTGGCATGGCCACCGGAACCGATCACAATGTAAGGCTTAGAATTCATTGATCAATGGGCTCGCCTTGCTTAAACGCTCGAACAGCATCGGTCCCAATCAGATCCCAAAAGCGCATTGGAGATGCTCCATGTTCAGGCCGACGCGCAATAAGATCATCGGCGCCAAAGGTCTCTCCAACAGCAATATCTCGGGCCGCAAACAAACCTTTTCGGACAATGGCTCGGTTTTCGATTTCTTGAGAAAAGGGTTTTTTCACCCCCGTTCCCAAAGCAATTTCAACAGCCCGAATACCATCAACCATGGACATCAGCTCATCTGGTTCGATGGAAGCTTTATGATCTGGGCCCTCCATCAAACGGTCCAAAGTCATGTGTTTCTCAACCAACACGGCGCCCCGCGCGACGGCGGCGATGGGCACCGCGATTCCTTCGCTATGATCTGACAGCCCCACGGGAACGCCAAACGCGTCAGCTAAGGTATCCATAGCTTTCAGATTAATTGTGTCCAAAGGGGCTGGGTATTCAGTGGTACAATGCAAAATAGTCAATTTTTGAGCCAAGACCTCTTTGCCTTCATCGGTTTGAGATGTGCCTTTCACAGCAGTAAAATTTTCCGGCGTGCCCCGCCCCAAAAGGCCATAGGCCAACACATCTAGAGCTTCGCGTATTTCTTCCATATCCGCCATGCCCGTGGATAAAATGATATTCACACCATAGGATGCGATGATGTATAAAAAGGGCGCATTGGTGAGCTCGCCGGAAGGAATTTTAATGGTTTTCAGACCCAATTTTTCACACAAGAAATGGGCACTATAATTGTCGAATGGCGTAGATAAAAATTCGATCCCTTGCTCTTCACACCGCTTAATCAATTCAACATGATCTTCCGGCGCAAGTTCTAAACGCCGTAACATGTCGACTTGGGCCACATCTTGACCTGTATTTTCCTTTTGATAACGCGCCATACCAGCGCTCGCCATCGCAAGTTTATCTGTTTTAAAGGTCTGGAACTTAACCGCATCTGCACCCGCTTTAGCCGCAGCATCAACCAATTTTAAAGCAAGACCTAAATCTCCATTATGGTTCACACCAGCTTCAGCAATAATAAAAGTATTCACATGTTTTCCAGAATTTTTACACGCTGCCGCACTTTGGGTGAAACAACTCTCCCAAAGCACCAAAGCCGACAATACATCCAAGCCTCGACTAAGAGACCTTGGCTAGGCTTTCTACAGATGCAGTTACCCGCACCTCACGCCCCATAAGGTCTAATAACAAGACCACTCGCTTCTCGTCAGAAATTTCTTCCAACAGAGCCGTATGATCGGTAAAGGCTCCTTCGCGCAAACACACGACATCGCCTTTTTTCAAACCACTTGGCGTAACATCCACCACGCCACCAACTTCGCGCGCGCGAATAATATGAATAACTTCATCGGCAATAGCACAAGGGGCATCGCTAAATTGAACCAAACCAATAACGCCCATTGTGCCGTTGATGGCGCGCCAGCGTTGTTGTTTCACATTCATACTGACAAACAAATATCCAGGAAA
>JAESSV010000034.1 GCA_016763895.1 Magnetovibrio sp.
CCAGGCCCGGCATAACCGGAGCCACACCGTCCCCCAGGCCCGGCATAACCGGAGCCATGCCCCCCAAGTCAGCCGGCATCATGTGGTCGCGTCCCCACGTTGCGGCATCTAAATAAACACCGCCCTTAAGGCCGTGACGTTTGTACCAGCTGTGGTCATAGTTTTCAGTTTCAAAACGTTCAAGGTCGATGCCCAAATCGTCGAGCAAATCCCACATTTCTTTGGACCAATTGGCGATGTTGTCGAACGCTTGCGAGCCGCCATAGGTCATACGCATTTTGCCCGCGCTTTGAAATTCATTGCGCTTGGCATGCCCGCCAAAATCATCATGATTGTCCAAGATCAAGACTTTGGCTTTCCAGTCTTGGCTTTGTTGAAAGAAATATGCGGATGCCAAACCGCTGGCGCCGCCACCAACCACGACCAAATCGTATTCTTCGTCCGTCTCAACGACGCCACCCCAATCTTTTCGACCTTCCCGGGCCAATTCGTGGGCGCGTTCAAAAGATCCATCATGGCTGCCGCGCATGCCATTCCAACCGGGCGGGTAATATGGTGCCTCCTTGGGCAACACCGCCCCTTTGACTTCGGCGGCTTCGGCAATTTTGAGCAAATCGCTGCCCATCAAAAGAGCCCCGGTTCCAATCAAGGTTCCGTTCAGGAAGTCCCGCCGCGTGATATTTTTTTTGGTCATGAACGTCCCTCAAACTTTAAACTTCATGTTCTATTCAGGATCAAGATCGTATATTTTACGGTGCATTATAGGCGCAAATTATCGAAAGACAAATCATGTCTGCATGGTTCAAATTCACCCCGATCACGGTTTTGGGGCTTGCTTTAAGTGGCTGTTTTACGCCGACTTATTCAGATTCAAAATCGATTGGGTCCAAGGATGGAAAGTCCAATCCTTTTGGCGAAGTGAATTTCCATGTTTATGAGACTTATACATCCGAGCCCCCCAATTGCGTGGCCATTCTGCCTTTTACGAACACGGCCAAGGCCAAACAGGTCGTCAGCTCAGAAGATGCCGAAGTCGTCCGAAAAGCGCTGTATGCGCACTTGTCCCCACAAGGCAAAGTCGATATTGAGCTGCCCCGTGTTGATTTTGTCCTCAACAACATGGAACAAAATCAAAAGCAGAACTATTTTCGCATTGGGCAAAAGCTCGGCTGTGATGCTTTGATCATCGGCAATGTCAGTGAATTTAAATCTCAATTCGTGGGCGTGTACTCCAATGTGGCCGTTGATGCGCAACTTAAAATGATCCGGGCGAAAACGGGCGAACCCCTTTGGGAAGGCAATCATTTGGCCGAAACTCACGGGGGGTCCATTCCATTGTCCCCCATTGGCATTGCAACGGGCATTTTGGATGCGGCCATGAATGCAGGCGACGAACAAATTTTTCGGGTTGTCGATGATCTTGCCAGACGTTTGGTCCTGACCATTCCCGACAACCGCATCACGGTTGTCGAACAACCGCTGTCGCGTTTGAATATGGCCCGGATGTCCAAAAATTTTGGGCCACAATCCATTGATGACTTTTTGAAAAGCGTGTCTTTCAAACCTTTGAAAGACCAAAAATCGGCCTTGATGAAAGCCATCCAAGATGAAGCTTTCCACGGCGAAAATCTCAGACGCGTTTATGTCGCTCTCGTCCATGCCGCCCCCCAAGATGCCACCGTAAATGGCCTGTACGCTGATTATTTGGTCCAAGGTGGCGATTATTTTAATGCCGCAAAATTTGCGGACACCAGCCTGAGTTATGCGCCCAACAATCCCGTTATGCATTTCCTGAAAGGGCGCATTCAAATCAAACTCAACGATCTGGCCGGTGCGGATGATTCGATCCTCAGAGCCATTGCCTTGCACCCCACCAACACCAAATACCTTAACGGATTGGGGTTTCTCAATTCCCTGCGTGGGCACCATGAACGGGCTTTGGCGGCCTATCAAATGTCCGTTGACCTTGATCCGCTAAATGGCTATGCCCTGTATAATATGGGGGTGACGTTTTATAATCTAGGCGACCTTCAACCCGCTTGGGACTATATTTACCAAGCCTCCAAAGCCTATATCCAAGCCCGAGATTATGGGCAAGTTGTCAAAGCTTTGGCGGACTTAAAAGACTTAAAAACATTGGGGGTTGTCACCAAAGGCGAAATCCCTGAACTTGAACGCGTCTTGCAATCAATCTCGGGGAATGGCTAACGTGCAAAAAAAATCTCTCAAGAAAACAGGGTTGACCTTAGTAAGCCTCTTGATCGTTTCCGGCTTTACGGCACCCGTTATTGAAACACAATATGGTCAAGGGACCCTTCAGGTCGCCCCTTCGGTCAAGGTTAAGTACAACAAATACTTAAATCTTGAAGAACCTCTGGCGTTTGCGGTCTCTGAGGATGGACGCTCAAGCAGCGGTTCGTTTTGCCAGCAACCGGGGACATGCAAGGACATCAATGGCCCCAAGCTGGCTGTGGACCAATGCAACGCGGTTTCTGAGGTTGCATCGCCTTGCAAAGTGTTCGCCATTGGACGCGATGTGGTTTGGAATGGCCGCATGATTTTAAAATCAGACGTGGGCACCGGACCGATTACCTTGGCGCCCGCAGTTGACCAGAAATTTCAAAAATATTCCAGCCTTGCCGAACCCTTGGCCTTTGCCGTTTCCAACGATGGCAAACGTTCAAGCGGATCTTATTGCCAAACCCCCGGCACCTGCCAAGACACAGACGGCCCCGCCATTGCTTTAACTCAGTGCCTGACCACGGGTGGGCCAGGACGTGTGCAAGCCACGGGCGGACCTGGACCTGGGCCAGAAGGACGTGGACCTGGAGCGTGCAAAATATTCGCCCTTGGCCGGGATATTATTTGGGATGGTGTGGTCCGGTTGACCGAGCTTAAAACCGCACCCCTTGTGGATCCTCAACCGCACGCCACAGAACCAACACGCGCGTCACCGCCCAAACAAGCAACCTCTCCGCAAAAAATTCCTTCCACGCCGAGCCGCTTGAGGTCTTCGAAAGCGTTTCGCGACTTAGAGGAAGATATTCGCAGGTCCCAAACACTAAAATCCCCCTAAGGTTAAGCCCTTAATGATGAAGTTTTTCTTGGATCATCACATTTTGAATTGATTTTTGCAGCTTTTCAAAGGCTCCCGCTTCGATTTGGCGCACCCGTTCTCGCGAGATGCCAAAAGACTTGGATAAGCCTTCCAACGTTGTGGTGTTTTCTTTCAAACGACGTTCTCTTAAAATGGTGCGCTCGCGCTTTGAAAGCCCTTTCATCGCTCCGGCCAACAATTCACGGCGTTGCATCAGCTCTTGGGTATCGGACAGCACATCTTCTGGGTTGGAACGTTCATCTTCCAACCAATCCAGCCATTCCCCTTCATGTTCTTGGCGCATCGGGGCATTCAAAGAGGCATCTCCACCGCTGAGGCGCCTGTTCATGTTTACAACTTCGTATTCAGGAACCTTCAATTGATCGGATACATTCGTAACATTTTCAGGGCTAAGGTCCCCTTCTTCATAGGCTTTCATTTGTCCCTTAAGACGGCGTAAATTGAAAAACAATTTCTTTTGTGCCGCCGTCGTGCCCATTTTGACCAAAGACCACGAATGCAAAATGTATTCTTGGATAGAGGCTCTGATCCACCACATGGCATACGTCGACACACGGAACCCCTTGCTGGGGTCAAACTGATTGACCGCTTGTATCAGCCCAACATTGCCTTCAGAGATCAAATCCGCCAAGGGCAAGCCATACC
>JAESSV010000035.1 GCA_016763895.1 Magnetovibrio sp.
CACCGTTAAAACCCCAAATTGCATCAAATTGCATTAATTAATATACCATAATTAGCAAATTTAGCCGAAATTCATCATCAATAATTGACCAAGCATCACAAGTTAAAGTAATGTTCAACCATTGAAAACTCATGGGGGCAACAGAAAACATAATGCGTGTTTTATTCGCAGATGATCACACCTTGGTGCGGGAAGGGATTTTACCGTTCCTCAAGGAGCTTGCCCCAAAAGTTGAAGTTTTAGAAGCAGAAGACCTTTCCGGGGCTGTTTCCAAGGGCTCGTCTTGCCGCGACCTTGACCTTATTCTTTTGGATCTAAGAATGCCGGGTATGAACGGCCTTTCGGGGATTTCGGTTTTTACCAAAAGTCACCCAGGCGTACCCGTCGTTATTTTGTCGGGTCATTACAACCGTAAAGACGTAAATGCGGCGATTGATGCTGGCGCTTCGGGCTATATTTCTAAAAACATCGGCGGCGTCGCCATGATCAATGCTTGACGCCTTGTGTTATCAGGCAAAAAATACCTGCCACCCGATCTTTCTTCTGAAAACAAAACACAAGAAGACCCCAGCATTTTTGAAAGAACAGGTTCAGCCGACACCGCTGAAGCTGTTGATCCGAAATTTTCGACATTGACACTGCGCGAAAGTGAAGTCCTGCGCATGCTGGTTGATGGCCTCACCAACAAACAAATCGCGAACGATTTGGGCCTTCAAGAAATTACCATCAAAATTCATGTCCGTAACATCTACCGCAAAATTGAAGTCCACAATCGTGCCCAGGCTGTAAAATACACTTTGCAATCTGGATGGTTAAAAGACTAAAGCTAATTTAGGTATAATCGGCTAAGGTTTTTTATGGCCCTTGATCTGATCAAATCCGCTGCCCTTTTGCTTTCCCTTTGCGTATTGCAAGGGTTCAACACCCAGCTTTGGCAAGAGCACAAGACCACCGCCAAAGTCATATCTGGCGCTTTGTTTGGTGGCATTTGCATCGTTGGCATGCTGATGCCCATTGAAGTTTCGCCCGGCATTGGTTTTGATGCTCGTTCGGTCGTTTTAAGTATGTCGGGGCTGTTCGGCGGCCCCCTTGTCGCGCTTATTTCAACCAGTATCGTCGCGGGCTATCGCATCTGGATCGGGGGGGGAGGTGTTCCGGTCGATGTTGCCGTTATTATAACCTCCTCGTCGTTAGGACTTATCTATTGGTCCTTAAGGCGAAACCACGCGTTCAAGGTTGGCGTTCCCCATCTCTTTGCCTTTGGTATTTTTGTCCAAGCAATCGTGGTTTTGATGTTTACGCAATTGCCCGAAGCCATTGCCCAAACCGTCATGGATGACATGGCTTTACCTTTCATGCTTTCTTTTGCGCCTGCTACGGCGTTGTTGGGGACGTTTCTCAATGATATTGAAGAGCGCACAAAAACCGATCACTTATTGAAATTAAGCAAAGCTCGCCTTTCCCACCATATTGAAAACACACCCTTGGGCGCCATCACGTGGAATGACACTTTCCGCTGTACCGAATGGAATAAAGCCGCAGAAAAAATGTTTGGCTACACGTCCAAGGAAGCCATCGGAAAATCCGGGGCCGATCTCATTATTCTGCCAAAGTATAAACTCGAAATCCAAGACCGCTTTCTCGAGATCATGGATCAAGATGGTGGAACCCACGCCATTAATGACAACATCACCAAATACGGCAAAACAATCACGTGTGATTGGTACAATACTCCGATTGTGAACGACAATGGCATCGTTATTGGCATCACGTCTTTGGTTCACGACATCACGGATCGCATGGAAGCCGAAAAAGCCTTGGTCCAAAGTGAAGCCAAATTTAGATCCATTTACCAATCCACCACAGTGGTGGCGATCATCACCATTGATGAAACCAACATCATCACCACCTGGAACACCGGGGCCAAGCATATCTTTGGTTATGAAGAAAATGAGATCATTGGTGGTCCGATGTTGAGCTTATTGGCCAAACGCTACAGAAAAGACCACATTTCGGGCATAACAAGGGTTCTGCGGGGGGAAAACTACCATCCTTCGGGGACCTCTTTGGAAATGCGCGGGCTGAACAAAAATGGTCATGAATTTCCTTTGGAACTTTCCATTGGGGTTTGGAAATCGGGCAAGGAAACCTTTTTTTCCATCATTATCGTCGACATCACTCAACGTAAACATGCCCAAGATCAACTGATTCAATCTGCTAAGATGGCCACCATCGGAGAAATGGCTTCGGGCATTACCCATGAATTAAACCAACCCATGAACATCATCCGCATGGGCATTGAATATGAACAAATCCTCATTCAACGCGGCGAAACAAACCTTGATCAAATTGCCAAAACCTTGCGCAAGACCGAACAGCAAATTCTTCGTATGTCAGATATCATCACTCACATGCGGGCCTTTTCACGCATAGAAAATGCGGGGCAATCCGCATTTGACGCCGTTCAGGCCGCAGTTGACAGCTGTAAACTGTTCAATGCTCAGGTCAGCGGTGTGGATATTCAGTTTAAGTCCAAAATCCCCAATGAAAACATTCTTGTGATCGGCCACGCCATCCGTTTGGAACAGGTGATCTTAAACTTGTTGAGCAATGCGCTGGATGCGGTGGTATCCCAACACCGCACCGGGCACGAAGAAACCGAGGCTCTTGTCCAAATGGCTTTGTTCACGGACCCTAACCATAAAAACGTCATCATAACCGTCGAAGATACCGGAGGCGGCATTGCTGATGAGGTCATGCCACATATTTTCAATCCCTTTGTGACCACCAAAGATACCGGGCAAGGCACCGGCCTTGGCCTTTCGGTGAGTTGTGGCATCGTCGAAAACATGAAGGGTTCGATCACCGTATCCAATCATGCGTTCAAGGACCAACGCGGAGCACGTTTCACCATTACGTTACCCATTGCAACTCAGCCGGCTGAAACAGATATTCATGCCCCCCCTTCCGCTCAACCGCCGCTTTTTCATGCACACGACAAGTTGAATGATATTACGGTGTTGGTGGTGGATGATGAGCTGGAAGCTGCGCATTCTCTTTCTGATTTTTTACAACGAATGGGATATTGTGTATCCACGGCCTACAACGGCGAAGAAGCCCTGTTGTTGTTTGAATCTGAC
>JAESSV010000036.1 GCA_016763895.1 Magnetovibrio sp.
CCCCTAAAAAAAACCAATAACGTGGTGAAGGACGTCGTCTAAGAATCAGTCATGAAATCAAAGCCGGCGCGGACACGACCTTATTTCTGATATTTATGTCTAAAAAATAAAATATTATATTCAATAACAAAATCTAAAGATGTAATTACTTAACCCCCGCAATACATCATAAAGATGTATGTAATATACCTAATTCCTGCGAGACATATGTACATAATATAAAGTTTTCAGCATATTGAAACCTGCCTCTAATTCACAGAGGTAGGAAATTTATGCCTAGCTTGTCGGAATATTTTTCCCATTCCTAGTAATAAGTATATATATTTAAGCTATTTTTACGAGAGCACTTCTTCGCCTTTTTGCAAGCCTTGACCAATGGTCGCATAAGTGGCATAAATTATTTTATACTTTCTTAAAATTGTACATAAAATTAGGGAGATGTTAAATGAAAGTACTATCTTTTGTAAAAACAGCAGCAGTGGCTGCTTTGATGTTGGTGGGCGCATCTTTTGCGGCTCCAGCCCAAGCGGCAAGTGGTACGTGGAGCGATATTGCTTATGGTCCAGCGATTTATCAATCCCGATGGCAGTACAATAGTGGCTGGATGGCAGCACCACGAAGTATTCCTACACGCGCAACTGTTTCCAGTGTTTATTGGAGTGTCAATTTTATAAATTACATCCCCGCCAATCAATATGTATATATCAATTCAGGACCAACGTATTGGGGGCCAATTGGATTGAGAGGATCAGCAAGCCTTGGGTTCGGCGTGTCTGCAAAGCAGAGCTTCCGCTTTTCATTTATGAACACGTCTTGGCCAGTCCGCGTATTTCGCCGGCCAGTTTACACTGGCGACCATCAACTAGTCATCAACTACAATTACTAGGTTGGTTGCATAAAATGGACGGAGCAAGTGCCCCGTCCATTATTACCAACGTAACTTTTGAATAAAAATGGCATAATGCTTGCATAGTATTTTAGGAATACTGAACCTAAGAACAATCTGAGGGCATTATGTACATCGACAACAGCTCGCCCCGCATTCCGCCATTATCTATGCGAACGCCACCGACAGGCACAAACGAGGATACGGGACAGGCATCATCGCCAATCTTTTCAGGTAATCAAGAGCCGTCCACTTCTCCTGCGGCTAAAGCTGATGCCATAACGGGCATTTCTGGCGTAAAATTATCAAGTGAGATGATGGATCAACTGATTGCGTCAGCACAGCAAACAGATCCTACAAATACCGCCCCTGCAAAGTATAATGGCATATTATCGGCACCCGAACGTCATGGCCTAGACAGATTGGCGAATGACAATAACTACGCTCAAATGAGATCTGAGAGTATCGGCGCTGCACCTGATCTTATTCGCATCGATGCGTCTCAAATGCCAAAAAATGGCGGTGACCCTGCCTATGCAAAGGCATTTTATGAACGCATTGACAATCTACAGCAGAAGACGTCTGAGGTGAGCGACAAAAGATTAGCATTTTATGATTCCCAAGTTGCACAGGGCCTCTCTCATGCCCAAGTTCTTGCAAACGTAATGGAATTTAATGCAAACCTATCTCAAGATTATTGGGATTCTTTGAACATTGGTTTTGATAAGTCAAACCAGACCGTCGCACACTTTCAAGCGTCACACGACTATCTGCAACACGCCATTGATACAGCTAAATTACAAAAAACAACCGCCTAAGCACTGACCCTCATGAACACCCGCTTCTGCACACATGTTGGCGCGATGAATTGCACCAACCATTCGTGGCGAACATCAACGCGCCATTTCCGACAACTGTAAGGGTTGTTACGAAACTATAGGTGGCATATTTATTGCAAGATAATCTTTCAATAGTTTAGACCTCAAGAAGGATTGGAGATTATGATGCGCGTCGATAGCAATCCAGCCTACACATCACCCCTGTATACGCGAACGTCCCCTATCGTTAAGAACACGGATACCGGACAGGCCTCAACGCCGGCCCCGTCTCAAAGCCCGGAAACGGCTGCCGCTGTCACAGCGAAAACCAACGCCGTCACAGGAACAACGGGAAGCCGTCTTTCTGCCGAAACAACAGCGGAACTGATTAAAAGCAGCCAGCAAGCCAATACGTCTGCCCCTGTAACACATTTGGCCATAGCCATTCAGCATCATCTTGATGAGATTGCCAATAATCCTTCATATGCGAGCAGCTTTGCCCAAACATATGGATCTGGCCCTATCCTTCTCATGGCCAACCCCCCGCCTAAAATGCCGAGTGATTCAACACGGGTAGCGGACATGGCTGCGGATCTCAACGCGGCCTTCAAAGAACGTCAAGTTGTTTACAAAAGTAAAACAGCTGAAGGTCTTCCTCCGGCTCAGGTCTATTCTGAAATGTTGGCTTTGTCGATCAGTCAGACAGAGCATAATGCCCGTGCAGATCATTACCAAGGCGATCCTGTCGGCACCCGCTCCAGCGAACTCAAGGCTGAATACGCTTATCTCCAAAACGCCATCGCCAAGGCCAGCTCTGCCGAATCGATTGGATAACGCTCATGCATGTTCAAAATAGCTCGGCAAGTGTGGCTTTGTTAAATGGACAA
The DNA here is from genome assembly GCA_016763895.1 of Magnetovibrio sp. Lineage (GTDB taxonomy): Bacteria > Pseudomonadota > Alphaproteobacteria > Rhodospirillales > Magnetovibrionaceae > JANLGW01. The sequence continues at coordinate 2,592 of JAESSV010000036.1, forward strand.
GCCACACTTGCCGCCCGTGCCACTCTAGCTGATGACCAGAAAACAGCATCCAAAAGCAATGCACCGGTCACGCCCAGCCAACGGCCAAGGCGTTAACAAGAACCACCAAAATCCGTTTGTCGGATGACACTGTTCGCCAACTTATCGAAGAGACCCAGCAATCGCGAAATAGCACAGCTGCGGCCGATCATGATTCCCCGAATGCCATAAGAAAACGTTATTTTCGCGGCATTGCCACTGACCCGGCATTTGCGGCAAAACAGGCTAAGATTCTCGGGACCAGTGGAGACGGGCTACTCATTCCCAATGATGTTTTTGATTCTTATAGGGCGAGCGGACGTCTACCTGGAAAGAGCTATGAACTCAATGCCCCCAACAACCCTGAGCTCAAGGTTCAAAGGCAAAGAACAAACTTTTACGAACAAGAGGTCGCAAAAGGCACGCCCCCTGCGCAAACATATGCTGACCTCTTAAAGTTTAACCTGAATCTTCCTGATAGCTATACTGAGGGTAATCTTGATCCAACAAATTCTTATCCACCTGGATATTATAAGTCTATGCAGCAACGAGATCTGGATATGATTAACACCGCAATAACTGCGGCAAATTCACCGACAGGTCCGCAATTTCCTCAAGATGCCATCGCCAATACGAACTTAAATGAACCCACCGCATAGGCTCCTTTCGCCAATGAAGGAGCAGCGCAAAGCAAGAGAATTTATTGGATCATGATCCACGCCCTACATTAAAGGGCTAGGAACGAGCTTTGATATAGGCCAATCCCTTGATCAGATAATCTTCATTAAACGTCTCGCCCATTCCCGAGACATTGGCTCGTACTTGGCCCATAAGTTTCTTAAATTCAGATGCCGAGATATCTTTGCCCGCGATCCCTCCATTTTCTCTATCCCCCCTCATCGTAATTTCAAAGGACCGTAGGGAGTGTTGGGTCAAGTCTTCTGGATAGCCGGGCTTACCATTCTTGTCGGTAAACTGTCCGAATTCACCGACGCTATAACCGGTCATGGCCTCTAACAATTTGCGATCACTCTTGCTCATAAAGTTTAGCTTTTCAAACTGGGACGTGTCGCCGGAATAGACCGTGTTGGTTTCTTGGCTTTGTCGAACAACGGCACCGATGGTATCGTCAGCGATGTGGGATGTTGTCATTCCGGTAACGGCGCCGGACACCGGGGCTTGCGCCTGAGCTGATACGGAATCCTTAAATATATCCGTGACGGCGGCCTGGCCCATCTTATCTAGGATATTTTTACGGGTTTCCGAGACATTGGCGCTTGTGTATGCGGAAGATGATATTTGCATTACTTACCCTTTTAAACTGATGGTTATAAAATAACCACACCTATAGGCATGCAAAATGAGTGCCAGTTAAGTTTTTGATTTTAACGTATTAAAACTTATAAATCAGCAATCCAATAACTTAAATTATACATTTATATCAATCAGATAAGCATATTAAAACAAAACAACACTATGCTCTTTACAGGTGAGTATAGATAGGTATAAATTGCCCATAGGTTTTATTTTCAGTCCTGCAATAGGAAATAACACCTTTTGGATGTGTTCGTAAGAAAATAGTCCATAAACAGCCAGAACCCGTAATAATGATGCATTTTCTTTATTTTGTTTTCGTCCAAGCCAGTTCACTTAAATCCACAAGATAGGACCGTTACGCTTATGAACAACCACTTCATCTCTCTTCTCACCGCAACGGTCTTCGCCTTCTTAGGCCTATGCGTCACCGCTCAAGCGGGGACGGGGATCACCCCGCCGCGTGTCACCTTAACGGCGGACAATATCGAGGGTGTGTTGACCATCACCAATGACCGAGACGTTGCTGCGGGTTATGATATTGAAGCGTTGGGATGGGAACAAGAAGACGATGGGAAAGTTTTGTTACCCCCCACCAAGGGCATTCGGGTTGAACCCTCAAGCCTTGACATTCCCGCGCATGGCAGTGCGCAAATCCACATCACGGCCTTGGTGCCCGCACCCGAATCTGGCCATGCGGAAAAGGTCTATCGCCTGCGCATTATTGAACGTGGTGACCGCAAACGCGAAGACAGCGAAAAAGACGTTCAGGTCATATCTTCGTTCACGATTCCAGTGTTCCAAAAGCCCCTTGAAACCGCGCACATTGGGCGTTTGACAAACCAGCCTTTGGCGGATGGAACGTTGAACTTCACCGTTCACAACAGCGGCACGGAACATACGTACGTCGGTGAGGCCTCGGTTACGGGCAAAGACGCAAAGGGCGTCGAGACCTTTCGCATCAAAAGGCAAGGTTGGTACGTTCTGGCCAATGGACGGCTTACGTTCAAGGCGGCTTTGTCCGGCGAAGATTGCCGAAGCAGCCGCACCATCACCCTTGCCGCCCGGGTCCTAGAAAGCGATGAAACTTGGGTTACCGACATCACCCCAGATCCCGCACAATGCGGTGACGGAACGGTGAGCGAGTTCCCAACCGGGGGACTTAAAAAAATGCCCGTAGGTTTTAAGCCAGGGGATCAAATGCCCGGTGGATTGAAGCCCTTGCCGCCGATCAAAAAATAAGACAAGTTTAGGGATGATCCAACTTGACGACATCCATAAAACTTACGGAACCGGGGCGGCAAGCGTCGCGGTTCTTAAAGGCGTGTCGTTGCGCATAAAACGTGGCGAGATGTGCGCCATTATGGGGGCGTCCGGATCGGGCAAAAGCACCTTGCTCAATATCCTCGGTCTTTTGGATCAGCCGACATCGGGACGGTATCAGTTGGACGACATGGACGTTCAAGGGGCGGGTGCCGACGAACTGGCGGATCTGCGCAATCACCGCATTGGATTTGTTTTTCAGGCCTTTCA
>JAESSV010000037.1 GCA_016763895.1 Magnetovibrio sp.
ATATTGGGCCTGGGTTAACCTTTGAACAGGCAACATTCTCATCAAAAAACGGCGACATTACCATACATTTTGCCGAATCAGATGGGTCGATCACCATCAAAGATTATAAAGAATTTGGCACCCCTAACATCCAATTTTCCGACGGATATTCCTTGGGCGCCCTTGACTTCATCACCTTGGCAGGGGGGGACATCAAAGACCTTAATATGGGGCATTCTAATTTTAAGGAGTTGCCCAAGGATTTAAAGGAGATTATCAAGTAAAATTTATAATGCGGGGCCTGTTAAAATAAAAAAACAGCCTAAATAACGCGCATTAGTATTTTATAACTATTAATATAATCTCATAGGAAGTTGATAATTTCAATTATGTTGCCTATTATTTTAAGGGCTTACATGATTTAAACGGCCAGAATGGCTGAGTTCTTCGAGGGACGTATAGATAAAAATCTAAAATCGGAACAATGCGGAGTCTATGCGACACAAAAATCGAACGAATTCATGATGGAAAGAAGTATCTGTTATGAGTATGAATTTACAAACATCACATATATTGAATTATAAAACTCAAGGTTTTATCAGTTTTCAAAATAAGTCGGTCCAGACCTTAGAGGGGGCTGTTTCAAAGCCTGAAAAGTCTTCAAACAAGACACGCTCTGAAAATGCTTACTTTAATGTAAGATCATCACCGCAATTGACTTTTCGGCGGGCAGAATTGGTCTCGGTTAAATTGTTGTCGATGACCATAGGGTCCAACAAATCAACCCGAGCCGTGTCTCGATTTTTGGAAGTCAGTATCCTCTATGGAAATGCACTTGATTCGCAACCAAAGACAGGTGGTGTCAACATCGATGCATTCGGCGTTCAGGTGAACATTAATGGCGGAACCGGAGATGATGTCATAAATGGCATCGGGTCACAGGTGAACGTGTATGGTGGATCTGGAAATGATGTGTTGAGCGGTTATGGTTTGCAAACCAATGTGTACGGCGGATCTGGAAATGATGTGTTGCGCGGTCATGGTTCGCAGGTCAATTTGCATGGCGGAACCGGAAATGATGTGTTGCGCGGTTATGGTTTGCAATCCAATTTGTATGGCGGATCTGGTGACGATAGGTTGAACGCATATTCCGACCAAGCCAATGTAGACGGTGGAATAGGCAACGATGTGATCAACGCCCATGCCGCCCAGTTGAACGCGTATGGAGGCTCCGGCAATGACGTTATCTATGCCACTGGCCTGCAACTGAACATCGATGGTGGACAAGGCAATGACGCTATCAATGCCTCTGGCCTGCAAGTGAACATCGATGGAGGACAAGGCGATGATGTTATCGATGCCTCTGGCCTGCAGGCTAATATTAATGCCGGGAAAGGGAACGACACCTTGAACCTTATCTCTGTTCAAGCTGCGAATATCCAGTATTTAAAGGGGGATGGGCACGATATAATCAAAGGAGCTAGGCAAAATAGTACCGTCAATATTGGGCCTGGGTTAACCTTTGAACAGGCAACATTCTCATCAAAAAACGGCGACATTACCATACATTTTGGCGAATCAAATGGGTCGATCACCATCCAAGATTATAAACGATTTGGCATCCCTAAGATCCAATTTGCCGACGGATATTCCTTGGGCGCCCAAGACTTCATCACCTTGGCCGGTGGGGTCATAAAAGGCTTTAATATGGGGTCTGTTTATATTTAGGCATTGCCCAATATTTTATAATAGATTTTCAATTAAGGAGTGTTCAAACCGGGGGCTATTAAAATGAAAAAATATCCTAAATAGCCCTCATTGGTTTCTTTAGTTATTTAATGCGATCCTATAGTAAATTAATAATTTCAGTTATGTTGCCTATTGCTTAAGGGCTAATATGATTTTAACGGCCAGAATGGCTGACACCGAAATTGACTTTTCAGCGGGCAGAATTGCTCTCGGTTAAATTGTTGTCGATGACCATAGGGGCCATCAAATCAACCCAATCAATGTCCAATTTTTTGGAAGTCAGTGTTCTCTACGGAAGCGCCCTTGGTTCGATCGTCGATGTGCGGTCAGGGGCAGGTAACGATATCATATCTGTAGAAGGGGGAAGCGTGAACGTTGATTCCGGCGATGGAAATGATGTCATTGACGTCTATGCTATCCATGCAAACATAGATGGCGGATCAGGGGATGACAACTTAACTTCTTATACGAGCTCAGCGAATTTGTCGGGTGGGTCAGGGGATGATAAAATAAATGTCATTTCCACAGGGGCAGGGGTCAATGTTAAGGGGGGAACGGGGAACGACACCATCTACCTCGATAATGGCAAGGCTTTTGGTGGTGCCAGAAATGACCATATTACTGTGAATAGCCTGAACCATAAACCAATTTCACAACTAGGTTTTACATTTGCAGATTCAAGTCATAAAGAACCTGTCCTAACAGTTACGCCGATATGGCCGGTTTTAAACGGAGGTACCGGAGACGATAATTTCTCCTTGGTTAACAACGCCCGAGCCGTCTTCGAATATAATTCTGGAGACGGGCATGACACGATCAAAGGCGCCACTGAAAATAGTTTTTTAAAACTTGGCCCAGGCTTAACGTTTGAACAGACCACATTTTCTATTCAGGACGGCACCCTACTGTCGCCTTTAATGGACAGAAAGGATCGGTTACTTTTCAGGATTTTGAAAAACAAGGACTGGCGACATTAGAGTTCGCAGATGGACGCGTTCTTGATGTGGCAACGACCATAACCCTGGCGGAGGGGGGATGCTAAAAAGTATAATGTTGGGCGATCTAGGCTTGAGGTTCAACCCAACGTTGGGAAATTGATTGACGATTCAGTTTAAACCATTGCATGGCGATCAAGGTCATCGCGTTTGTGAAGCGGCCTTGGTCCAGCCAGTCCATGGCCGTGTCGGTGGGAACCGATAATACGCGGATATCTTCGCCTTCTATGTCTAAGCCATGAATGCCCCCCGCATGTGTCGCGTCCGTGCGGCCTAAGTACAAAAACAGGCTTTCCGATGTGCCGCCGGGGCTGGCGAGGTAATGGGTGATGGGGACAAGGTCCAAGACTTTGCAATTGGCTTCTTCCATGCATTCTCGTTTGGCAACGGTCTCCGGCGTTTCACCCGTTTCAATGATGCCCGCGACGCATTCCAACAACCACGGGGATTGCGTTTCTGCATCAAACCATGGGGAATCAAATGCGGCAAAGGCGCCGGGACGAAATTGTTCAATGAACACTATTTGTTCAAGGTCTGGATCATAGAGCAACACGGCCACGGCATGACCACGTTCAAAAATTTCCCGGTGCAAGGGTTCGGACCAACCGCCATCATGTTTTTTGTGTTTAAGGTGATAGCGATTGATTTTGAAGTAGCCGTCGTAAACGCGCTTTTTTTCAATAACGTGAACGTCTTTGATCTTCATCATCCCCAAAACCTTCCCGAAACGCCAATAATGACGTTCACAAAACCAAGGACAAGGTTGATGGTGACAATGCTTCGAATGGTGGCAAGGTGTTTAAACCCTTCTTCAAAATTGTCGCTGTCATCATCGGATTTAAAGGCTTTGTATGGTTTGAAAAACATATAGGCAAACAGCCCCGTCATGACCCAAAACAAACCGTGCATGATCGACACATGTTGTCCGGCGGTTTTAAAATCGCCAAAATCCATATAAACCATGTGAAAACCCGTCACGGGTAAAATGAGAATGGCCAACCAAACCCATTTGAAAAAGCGCGGCAAAACGTGGGACCATACGCCCAGACGAATGCCGGGTTGTTCTTGCATCAAAGCGGGTCTCAGCACCATGTGGGCAAAAAACATACCCCCAACCCAGATGAGGGCCGCCAAAACGTGCAGGGTGCTGACGAGTGGAAAAAGAGCGTCGGTCATGTGGTTTCCCTTTCTTAATCGGGTCTTTGGGGGTAAGCAAAAACGTTCGGGTTGATTTAACGAAAACGTTCTGGTCCCAACCCATCCATGTCGATTTCGGGTTGTTTGTTTTGAGCCAAATCAGCAATAATGCGGGCTGATCCAGCCGCCATCGTCCACCCCAGTGTGCCGTGTCCTGTGTTCAGCAGCAAGTTTTCATGTTGGCCGCGCCCCAAAAGGGGGGCGCCGTCCGGAGTTGCAGGCCTTAGCCCGGCCCAAAACACAGCCTGTTTGGGATCGCCCAAGTTGGGAAATAAATTGAGCGTTGTGTCCAATATCAGTTGAGCCCGGTGAGCAATAACGTCGGTATTATAGCCCGAAAACTCTGCCGTACCCGCCGCCCGAAACGTATCGCCAAAACGGCTAAACACCAATTTATAGCGATCATCGGTCAAGCTCACCTGTGGGGCTTCATCTGAATTTGGGTGGGTGATGGGCAGGCTCACAGAATAGCCTTTGGCGGGGTAAATGTGCAGCTTCAAGCCCAAGGCCTTGGCGATTTTTTGACTGTTACAGCCCATCGCCAAAACAAACTGGTCGCCTTTAAACACTCCCTTGTTTGTTCGCACAGCGGTAATTTGGGTGCCATCGCTTTCCAAGCCCAAAATTTGAGTGTTGAATTGATAGCAAACCCCTGCGTCGCGGGTTTTGGCGGCGAGCTTTTGGGTAAATACAAAACAATTCCCGCTTTCATCATGCGGTGACCATGTGCCGCCAAAAAGCGGTTGGGTGGAATGGGCAAGGGCGGGTTCAAGTCGGATGCAAGATTTGGCATCCATTGCTTTGCGTTCGCAGCCCAATTCGGTCATGGCCTGGGCTCGGATCAAGGCTTGTTCGTATTCCGTATCATCGCGAAAAATATTGAGGATGCCGCGTTGTTGCAGGTCAAAGTCAAATTCAAGGTCGTTGCGCAAAACCTTAAAGCGGTCTCGGGAATATAGGGCCACGCGCAAAATACGCGCCACGTTTTGCCAAAACCGGGGTTCTGAACAATGGCCTAAAAATTCTAACGTCCACGCCCACAAAGCGGGGTCCAGGCGCAAACGATAGAGCAGGGGAGCCTCTTTTTGGCCCAACCACCTGAGCGCTTTGGATATTGTGCCCGGCGCCGCCCAGGGCTCTGCGTGGTTGGCGGCCAATTGCCCGCCGTTGGCAAAGCTGGTTTCCAGACCAACGTCTTCGCGTTGCTCAACCACAATAACCTCGTGCCCGTCGCGGCTGAGTTCATAGGCCGTGGTGACACCGATTATGCCAGCTCCTAAGACAATAATTTTCATCGTGAGTCTTTCTGATTTTGCATGGGCCTTCTATAGCATGACCTTTGATCCGACATAGAAAAAAGCCGCTTAAGGTTCCCCAAGCGGCTTTTTATCTTGAACTAAAAATTTATTACTTCAAGACTTTATAACCGTAAACACGGCCTTTAGAATCGTTCATATAAATATAGCCATCGGCAAAGCTGATGCCCACACGCGCATTCATGCCCGTACCATAGCGGAAAATACGCTTACCGGTTTTTCGATCAAGGGCGTAAACAAATCCACGTTGGCTCATGAAATAGAGACGATCCCCCTCAATAACAGGCCGGATCAAAAGGTAATCAAATTTGCGGCCGGGGATGTTGAACCGCCAGTTTTCCTTATTGGGATCATCAATTGGCCACGAATGAACGATGGTTGTTGCGGACCCAAAATAAAGGTCTTTGCCATCCGAAACAAAGCCGGGAATCCAGTTGTTGGTATCGCGTTTCCAGACCCGTTTTCCGGTGTGTACGTCTAGGGCCTGGATAAAATCTTGATAGGCCGAAAACAGCAATAGATTTTCAGTTGGGACTAAGACTTTCGGCGTGCCATCGATGTTTTCGTGGACCCATTTCATTTTGCCTGTGGCTTGATCCAGGGCGTAATAACGCGCCGGACCGCCATCTTCTTCGGCAAAATCAGGGTCGAAATAATTGCCGCCTAAATAAATGACACCGTCGCGGCTGTTGGCGGTTTGTAACAGGAAGTTTTTCGTTTTAAAGTCCCATTTCACATGACCGTTGTTCCGATCAATGGCAAACAGCTTCGCGCCCGTTAACGGATCACCTTTAAGCCCCGGGCCAACGAAGGTTGTCGAGACATATACGGTGTCACCAGAGACGTAATGAGGACGTAGGCAATCAATACCTAAATCGGCTTTCCATTGCACAGCGCCGTCAGATACGTTTAAAGCCGCAAACTTACCACCCTTATAGCAAACAAAAATTTGGTCGCCATCCGCAGTAAGACCACGATCCCAAAGTCCTTCTTTAGGATCGTATGTCCAATCCAGATGGCCCGTTTTTGCATTCAGCGCATACAAAGGCCCATGAACGGGGGTCACAAATATTTTGCCGCTGCCCAGGGTTGGGACAATGTTAAACGGCTTACCGGTGTCAAAAGTCCAAGCCAATTTTAAACTATCGTTGTCGCTGTCACCGGGGTTGTCGCTTTTATTCAACGCGGCTTGAGCATTCGGGCCAAGCATAAGGACCATGAGTGCGAACATCAGGGTAGAGAACGTATGTGAAAGGCGAGACATGCGAATTTCCTGGAAATGTAAATGTGGCGAAAGCCTGTGGCGAAAGCTTGGGGCGAAAATATGTGGCGAAAGCAAAAGGATAGAGGCGAACAAAATAAAGGCGGGAGGTAAAATCCCCCCGCCTTTATTACGTTAAGTGTCTATCAAACTTAGTTTTTGCCGTGGGCAACAAGTGGTCCATCGCGGTTTTCTTCGGTGATGTCAAACTCAATGTTCGGCGGCATACGGTTGTTGCGCAAGCGACCCTTCATTTTTGAATGACCCCAGTTGTAA